>NZ_CAWUDO010000168.1:0-11275 GCF_963920935.1 Nostoc sp. CCY 9925
ACTCAATTGCATCGACCTGCAACTCAATTGCATCGACTCGCAACTCAATTGCATCAACCCGCAACTCAATTGCATCGACTCGCAACTCAATTGCATCGACTCGCAACTCAATTGCATCGACTAGAAAATTTACAGCACTATCCAGCAATTTCACATTTTATCCCAATTGTCAGCGAGGTTAGAACATAAACTGATACTAAAACCTTTACACTAAGAGACTTTTAAGCCCATTGCCTATTGCCTACTCTCTATTCCCTACTATTAACCATGAGCAAACCACAAATCACTATAATTGTTTCTCAGCGCGAGCGATTTAGTTACACCCGCGAATCGCTAGAAAGCATTTACGAACATACTCAAGTACCTTTTTCTCTAATTTATGTAGATGGCGGTTCACCGCAACATATCCACCGCTACCTCCAACAAAAAGCCCAAGAAAAAAAATTTCAATTAATTCGCACAGAACGTTACCTTTCACCCAACCAAGCCCGCAACCTCGGTTTACAACAAATTGATAGCGAATATTTAGTATTTATCGACAACGATGTAATTGTCAGTCCAGGTTGGCTAAATTCCCTACTCGAATGCGCCCAAGAAACAACAGCCACTGTAGTCTCTCCGCTAACTTGTATTGGTCAGCCTTTGGGAGAAACAGTACATCTGGCGGGCGGCGAAGCTCATATTGTTGTGGAACAAAAGGAAACTGGAGCCAAACGACGAGTACATGAAAAACATTACTTTGTCAATCGCAAAGTTGTTGAGGTACGGAATCAACTTCATCGCCAACAATGCGAGTTTGCCGAGTTTCATTGTATGTTAGTTCGCACTGAGATTTTTCGGCGAATCGGACTGTTAGATGAAAGATTGCTCAGTACGCGGGAACACATCGATTTTTGTCTGACGGTGGCTGAGGCTGGAGGGACTTTTTACTGTGAACCTACTTCGGTAGTTACCTATGTGCCAGGGCTGAAGTTTGAATTGCCAGAACTCGCATTTTTTATGTTGCGTTGGAGTAATGCCTGGGAAATTGCCAGTTTGGAACACTTCGCCCAAAAGTGGCATTTGACGATGAATGACAAGTATTTCAACAAGCGGTATCAGCGGATGGGGCATCGTCGCCATCAGGGATTTTTGAAGCCGTTGTTAAATCGCCTCACTTTTGGGCAGAATCCCCTGTGGTTGGAGAAAATAGCGATCGCTCTCGAAAGAAAACTAAACTATTATATTAGCGATCGCTACACTCACAACCAAGCCACACTTAATACAATCAAACCCGTTCGTGAGTTAGTCTCTCTCGTTCATTCCTTGGAGGGAGATAAATAATAATGCCGGCTAAAGATACCAAGAGTCTGAGAGCGGCTTTACCAGGAATTGTCCGGATTTTGCGGCGATTTTCACCTCAGTTAAGCAAACAAAAGACGCTGCTGATTGTTTCTTTTGCGGCACTAATGGCTGAGATTTTTTTACATTTGCTCGAACCTTGGCCGCTAAAGTTTATTTTTGATTACATGCTTGTGCCTGGTTTTCAATCTCAGTCTTGGGAAATTCCTTGGTTATCAGGACTGGGACAGTTTGGCCTATTAACAGTTTTAACATTAGGGTTAGTAGCGATCGCTTTACTTCGGGCTACTGCTGCTTACTTTAGTGTAGTGGGCATGGCGCTGGCAGCTAGCAATGTGTTGACTGAAATTCGCTCTGAACTTTACAGTCATCTGCAAAACCTCTCGCTGTCATTTCACCACAAAGCCAAGACGGGCGATTTAATTACCCGCGTTACCTCCGACATTGAACGACTGCGGGAGGTGACGGTGATGGCAGTATTACCCTTGATTGCCCATTCCCTCACCTTATTCGGGATGATTTTCGTCATGTTCTGGCTGAATTGGGAACTAGCACTGATAGCAGTCGGTGTATTTCCCTTGTTTGTTTTTTTCACCATACGGTTGACAAAACGCATCCGCCAAGTAGTGCGATCGCAACGTCAACGCGAAGGTGCAATGGCAGCAACAGCAGCGGAATCCATCGGGGCAATCAAAGTTGTCCAAGCCCTGTCCTTACAACATATCCTGGAGAACAGTTTTTCTCGTCAGAACCGCCAAAGTTTAAAAGAAAGTGCCAAAGCCCAAAAACTAGCAGCCGGATTAGAACGGATAGTAGAACTGCTAGTAGGCGTTGCCACAGCCTTGGTGTTATGGCGGGGTGTGCAGCTGGTATTGAGGCAAGCAATTACACCAGGGGATTTGCTCGTATTTGTCAACTATCTCCGCATTGCCTTTAAGCCGATGCGCCAACTTGCCAAATATACCGGACAAATCGCTAAAGCGACTGCCTCCGGCGAACGCATCCTAGATGTGCTAGATACCGTACCCGACATCCGCGATGCGCGGGGAGCAATGGACGCACCACCTTTGCGGGGAAGTGTGCGTTTTGAAAATGTCAGCTTTGCCTACGAACCGACAAACAGAATCTTACACAACATCAGCTTTGAAGTGCAACCTGGTCAACGGGTTGCTTTGGTGGGGCCATCCGGTGGCGGTAAGTCCACCTTAGTCAGTTTGCTGTTACGCCTTTATGACCCATTGTCAGGGCGAATTTTAATTGATGGTCACGACCTGCGGCAATACAAGCTGCAATCTATCCGCCAGCAAATTAGTGTGGTGCTACAAGATACAATTTTGTTTGCTGCCAGCGTCAAAGATAACATTGCCTACGGTTGTTTGGGGGCTTCTGACCAAGCAATTGAAGAAGCTGCGCGTCTGGCAAATGCCCACGATTTTATCATGGCGCTACCTGAAGGCTACGAGACAATTTTAGGTGAAAGAGGGGCGACACTTTCCGGAGGACAACGGCAGAGAATTGCCATTGCTCGTGCTGCCATTCGTCAAGCTGCCTACGTCATTTTAGATGAGCCGACCACTGGCTTAGACAACGAAAACGAACGCGCCGTCAACGAAGCACTCGATCGCTTAACTCAGAAATGCACCACTTTTGTAGTTTCTCATAACCTCAGAGCGATCGAACAAGCCGATGTAATTTTTTACATCGAAAACGGCCAGATTTTAGAGCAAGGTACTCACAAAGAATTGCTGCGCTTACGTGGACGATATGCAGCCATGTATGCCTGTGAAAAAGCAGTGGGAAGTGGGGAGTGTGGGAGGTCAGGGAGATGAGGGGAAAATAATAACTCAATGTGAGTTCGATGGCTCTAAGCTCAATCAAAAAACCTCTAAGAGGTTTTACTACGCAAAACCGTCCCTCTCCGACTCGGCTACCGTGTACACACATCTCTTTAAACAACCAAAATCGTCGTAGATCCCCCCTAAATCCCCCTTAAAAAGGGGGACTTTGAGAAGTTTTTGCCCCCCTTTTCCAAGGGGGGTTGGGGGGATCAAAAGCCTGTGGCGCAAATCTAGAAGACTTGTGTGTACACCGTAGCTCCGACTCGGAGAAGGACAGACTTCAACTTTAGTTCAAGGCAGGGAGAGGTTCATCGAACTCACGTTAACTCAACAATTCCTATGACTCGTGTAATTTTAGTCCGTCATGCTCAAAGTACCTACAATGCTCAAAAGCGTTATCAGGGAAGTTGTGATGATTCAGTGTTGACCGAGAAAGGACGCAGCGATGCTTACCAAACTGGTGTTGCTCTCAAAGGTATAGAATTAGATTTAATTTATACAAGCCCACTACGACGAGTCCAGCAAACTACAGTTGAAATTCTCAAAGGGATGGAAGCACAGCAAGAAAAGAGAATCTTAACATCTTGCCATCTCCAAGAAATTGATATGCCCGCATGGCAGGGACTTACTTACAAATACGTAGAAGAAAACTTTGCCGCAGACTATCGCTGCTGGAAGGAACGGCCACATGAATTTCAGATGGCAAAACCGCAGGTAGAAAAACAGTTAAAAACAGCAGGTGTAGCGGTTGCGACTTCGGTGCAGCAATGCTTCCCGGTACTAGATTTGTACGATCGCGCTCATCAATTTTGGCAGGAAATTTTGCCGCATCATGTAGGCAAGACGATTTTAATTGTAAGCCACAGCGGCACAATTCGAGCATTAATTAGTACTGCGATCGCCATGAAATCCCACCAATACCATGTCCTCCAACAATCAAACTGCGGTACCAGCATCCTGAATTTTCCTACATCCGGTCATCAGCAAGGCAAACTTCAAGCAATGAATATTACCACCCATCTAAGTGAAATACTCCCCAAGCTAAAAAACGGTAAACAAGGTCTGCGTCTACTTTTAGTCCCAGCCACAGGTACAGCACCACATTTAATTGAACAATTAGCTGAACGTCTTCAAACAGTAACAATAGATTTCATTCTCAACACCGATTTGGAAAGTTCCCAACAAAACCCCGAACAACTGCTGAAATATCCCAAAACCTTACAAATTCAAGTATTGCGCCAAGATTTTCCCGTTATCTGGCAGCAAATACTTTTATCTCAACACCCCGTAGTGCCGTCAAATAACATAGATTTAACCCGTCCCACAACAGGATTAGTTGTTGCTTGCCCCTCGATTATTGAGAACATCTTGGCTCACATCTTAAACACTTCACCACAGCACTTGCAACTGATCCCCGACACTCTAAGCGTTATTTACTATCCTCTAAAAAGCCCTACCCCCATTCTCCAAGCCATGAATATCACTGACTTTAATTGGGGAATGGGGAGTGAGGAAGATGAGGGAGCAAGGGAGAGAATAACTCCTAACTCCCCATTCCCAATCGAATTTAGAAAATAGTCAACCTATATTTACCCTGTTCCTGCGGATTTTTGGAAGTAACAACTATATAGTAAGTATCATCCTCAGGTAACCTAGCTCGGTCAATTAAAGCAGTATACACGCCACCTTTGTCTTTGTTTTGATCTACAGCTACGGTCTCCCCTTTAGAATTGAGCAAGGTTACGTAAGGAGAAAACTCTTCATCAACACTATCTACACGAATGCTTATCAGCTGATTTTTTCTACCTTGAAAATTAGAAACATTGTAAGCTCCGCCATTTTGTTTCAAGGTTGAACTATTAGCACTTAGTTGGCCTGATTCATCCAAAGTATAGCTAGCTCTATCATTCCTCAGAGCCAAACTATAGCGGCCTATCTCACCGGCATCTTGGCTAGTAACTGCAATCTTATAAGTGCCATTTACAGGCAATCGTGCAAAAATGAATGCATCATCGCCATCACTGCTTTTGTTTAAAGTACCTTTTTTGACGATGATATTATTATCGGGATCGTGCAAAAACAATAACGGTTTTAAACTCAAGTTATTTGTTTTGCGGTTATCGTTACTGCCAATCAGTCTAATTTGAACTAATTGATTTTCTCTACCTTCAAACTCGTAGAAATGGAAATATCTACCTTGAGATTGAAAGTCTCTTTTATCTAGAATACCCAATGCGACATCTACAAAGTTAATCTCTTTGTAAGTAGGTGCCGGTGGATCCTGAAGATTTTGATTGTTTACAGCTACATTAGCACTTGGCTTGCGAACTCTGGCTGAGCCATTATTAGAACGATTTGCATTTGAGTTAGCAACTCTACGTCCAGACGATCTCGAACCAGAGCTATTGCTGGCACGGTTAGCATTTGAATTAGAAGCTCTACGTGCAGACGATCTCGAACCAGAGTTATTACTTGCAGCGCTAGAAGAACGCTGGGAATTTTGTGTGTTAGACGAGATCCGACGAGTCTGCTGTTGTATTGGTGATTCAACAGGTTGTTTCCGTTTTGGAGATATTGCCGCATTAGAAAGAGGAATTTGCTCAATTCCTTTCTTTACTGCTTCTGGTTGTCTCTCATCTGGAGATTTAGCAATTAAAAAGTTTTGAGAATTTTCAGGTCTTCCCAAAGCACTGATAGGCAGCCCATTACTTGCGATTAACAAACTACTACTCAAGCAACAAATTAAAAATTGATTTAATTTGCGACGATAGTTGTTGTTTTCTAGTAGCATAATTACGCTCCTAATTTTGCTGAAAATTTGTATCTAGGGAATAAATTTAATTTTGTCTGTTTTTACCCCAGTTCAATCAAGTTGAAATTTTTGTGGACTAAATTGAAATTCAACTTCGTCATTCTTTATTCTGAATTTTGATTTCTGAATTCTGGATTCTGATTTTTTGCCTCAATTTAGACTACCAGAGTAAATTTCAAGTTGGTAGGTATATACTTAGCTACAAACTGAAATTACTGCTTTGCGGATTTTTGTCGAGACATTTTTGCCAAACTGAGCCAAATCCTGTCGGGCTACTAAAGAGAGGATGCATACACAATGGATATGTGGAATTAACGCCAATCAATTGCTTAAAAGGCATTGTTCAAGCACAACTTTTTTTTAAGTTATTTAAATTGTTGAATACCTGATGAGGTAAGGAAATTGGCGATTTGTATGCTATTTGAGTGAGATTAACTAACAAGAGAGATTATACTGCATGACTTAAGATGAATATATACCCCCAATATGGAAATGGATTCCCAGTATGCTCTGTTGTGTGAATCCCGACTGCCAAAAACCCCTAAATCCTGATGAAAACAAGTATTGCCACAATTGTCGAGCGGAATTGATACCCCTACTGGGAGGTCGCTATCGTCCGACTCAGGTATTATCAGATGAAGGCGGATTTGGTAGAACCTATCTAGCGGAAGATGTACACAAGCTTAATGAATGCTGTGTTGTCAAACAATTTGCACCAAAACTTCAAGGAACCGGCCCACTAACAAAGGCTGTTGAACTATTTAAACAAGAAGCCAGCCGGCTTCAAGAATTAGCAGAACATCCCCAAATTCCAACTTTATTGGCTTATTTTGAGCAAAGTGGTTATTTATTTTTAGTGCAGCAATTTATTAATGGACAAAACTTGCTCAAAGAATGGGAAACGCGGGGAAACTATAACGAAAGAGAGATTCGAGAACTTTTGCTAGATTTACTGCCGGTACTTAAGTTTATTCATGTACGAGGGGTAATTCACCGAGATATCAAGCCACAAAATATTATTCGTCGTCAAAGTGATGGGCGATTAGTGTTAATTGATTTTGGAGCCTCCAAGCAGCTAACAGCAACGGTGCAGACCAAAATTGGCACTGTCATTGGCTCACACGGTTACACAGCACTGGAACAAATGCAAGATGGTAAAGCCTACCCAGCCAGTGATTTATTCAGTTTGGGAGCAACTTGTTTTCATCTACTGACAGGGGTTCGCCCATCTCAACTGTGGATGCAGCAGGGTTATGGTTGGGTTGCATTGTGGCGACAATATTTGAACACTCCGGGTAGAGACGGGATTTCTATGTCTGTAGAGTTGGCTCAAGTATTGGATAAGCTGTTGCAACCAGACATTCAAAAGCGTTACCAATCGGCTGATGAAGTCATCACTGACTTAACACCCAGGCTACCACCACCATTGTCACCAGTCCCCCCAACTGTACTTACACCAACATTCAGAACTACTTCAGCAAATACGGCGCTAGTTTCACCAAAACCAAATAACAACCTCAAAACTCAACTGCTGTTAGGTAGTAGCGTTTTGGTGTTGGGATTGGGGGGACTTTGGTATTTCCAAACTCGTCCCGATGAAGTCAGCCAGCTTTCTGAACCAATTTCTCAGCCTGTCACTGCCTCACCCTCACCCAAAGACGTCTTGGAAGTTCCTTATCTAACCAAATCCCTGAAAGGGCATTCCAGTGATGTGAATTCCGTAGCTTTTAGTCCTGATGGTACAACCCTTGGTAGTGCTAGTGATGACAAAACAATCAAGCTATGGAATCTGGCAACCAAAGAACAAATCCGCAGCCTTGAAGGACATTCTAATTGGATTTGGACTATAGCCTTTAGTCCTGATAGCAAAACCCTCGCCAGTGGAAGTGCGGACACGAAAATTAAAGTGTGGAACTTACAGACAGGAAAGTTAATTCGCACTCTCGAAGGACATGGCGACGGAGTAACCTCAGTGAATTTCAGTCCTAATGGCAAAACCCTTGCCAGTGGAAGTGCTAGTAAGGATACGAAAATCAAACTGTGGAATCTGGAGACAGGAAAGTTAATCCGCACTCTTGAAGGACATACCAATGGTGTTCAATCTGTAGTTTTCAGTCCTGATGGCAAAACCCTCGCCAGTGGTAGTTGGGATAAAACAATTAAACTGTGGAATTTGGAGACAGGAAAGTTAATCCGCACCTTAGAAGGAAATGGAGGGTCGATTCTTTCAGTTGCTTTTACTCCTGATGGCAAAACCCTTGCTAGTGGTAGTAATGATAAAACAATTAAATTGTGGAATCTGGGAACGGGAAAGTTAATGCATACGTTAAAGGGACATAATGATAAGATTAACTCCGTCGCCTTTTTGCCAAGCACAGTTTTCAATAGTATCATCCTTGTCAGTGGTAGCAGTGACAGGACTATCAAACTATGGAATCCAGTAACAGGAGAAAAAATCCGCACTTTAGAGACGGGTTCTGGATATATTTATGCAGTTGCTATCAGCCCAGATGGACATACTATTGCCGGCGGTGGAAGTGGTGAAAATATTTTGAAAATTTGGCAGACAATTCAATAAAAACTACTGATAGCAAATTAATTGTGAGCTTGATATCGGTGGAGGACTAAATTGTGATAATATCCTCCACAGGTTTAAATTTTTTAACTTAGAAAAATATGAAAATCTCCGGTTAAAGCTATGAATCTAGGTTTTAATCTAAATTTTATGTTGTCAAAAAATTATCTCAAACTAAAAAGTTATGATTAATATATTTTTCCTACTCATACTATTTTCTTCGCTTTTAGGTCGGATTAAATTTCCTGGACTCAATATTGGTATTCATTATTTATTACTTCCTGCCTTCAGCTTTGGTATAATTAGTTTGTCTTTAAAAGATACAAGAGAACTTATAAAAAAAAATAAAATTATTTTGATAAGTGTTAGTATATTGTATTTATGGATGTGGGTTTCTTCATTAACTAGCCAATTTCCCAGTACCGCTATTACTTATAGTATTAAATACTCTAGTTATTTTATATTATTTTTTGCTTTTCTAGTCTTAACTTTTAGAAAGCTCAAAACATCATCTTTAACATTTTACTATCGTTGTATATTGTACTTATTACAAATAATTGGAGTTTTGGGTTTTTTAGAAGCTTTAGTTCCCAATCACTGGCTTTTTGAATTATTAAAATTTCCCAGTTTTTATCCTCAAATTGGTTCAATAATGCAAAATCCTAATCAGTTTGGAGTAATAATGGGTATTGGTTTATGTTTAAGTCTAATTTTAGAAAAACAAAATAAAATTTCTGCAATTGAATTATATATAAGCGAATTTGTTTTTTTAATTTCCCTAGCGTTGTCTGCCAGTAGAAATGCTTGGCTAATTTTTATGTTTGGTTTAATTATTTTATTGGTATATAAAATTATTGATTTGAAAAAGATGATTTTTATTATCAGTCTATGGCTTTTGTGTATTCTAACTATACCAGTATCTACATATAGAATAGGTTTGGGAGATAGTAAAATATTTCCATTAATTAATTTATTTTCAGCGAATCCGAGTGAAATTGCACTTCCTAGTCCTGTAGGAACAGCGTTGTCAAGATTTGCTCTTTGGAAAGCAGCGATTATTGAAACTATTAAAAGACCATTGACTGGTATAGGTGTAGGAGTTTTTGCAGAACATATAGGAACTAAAGTTTTTGGCCCTAAAGGTTTTCATGCACATAATATATTTTTAAATGTCCTAGTAGAACAAGGAGTGCCTGGATTATTGATTTTTACTAACTTTTTAGTAGTAATTGCATCGAAAGTTAAACATGTTAATCCCGTGGCGATCGTTCCCATTATGATGTTTTTAGCATCTCAAATGCCAGACTTTTTTGCTGAAGATTATACCTTTACAACTATTGAGTTTTATTTTCTGGCAGCAGCTATCAATTCTAAGAAAATTGTGCCTGAAAATTCAGGAGTGCAGTCTTTGACTCCGCTGCTTAGTTCTGAAATGTAATAATTTTTTCATCCAGTAAATCAGTTAAACGAGTTACAATACTTAAAAAAGATATGATAAATCAGCGTCATTTTCAGTTAATATTTCCCAATATATTTGGTTTTAAGGGAGGTATTCAAGTTTATTCAATATTTTTGCTGAGAGCATTACAAGATTTATATCCTGAGGCTAATTATGATGTGTTTCTCAAGTATGATAAGCACAATTTAAAACAAGAGCGAGATTTGCAATTTTTAAATTCGACAAAATTTCATTATTTTGGAAATTTACCAAGATTGTTGCAAACTATTTTATTTGCTATCAAAATAATCATTTTTGCTATTTTTCAACGTCCTACCATAATCATATCAACACATGTTAACTATGCAACTGCTTGTTATATTATCAAACTGATAACGGGGATTCCTTACTGGGTAGTTGCTCATGGCTTAGAAGTTTGGGATATTGATAACAAAATTACAAAATTGGCATTAAGAAAAGCAGATAAAATTATTAGTGTTAGTAATTACACTCACCAGCGCTTGCTTGAAGAAAAAGATATTGATTACCATAAAATTGTGGTTTTGCCTAATACGTTTGACGCTAAACAATTTCAAATCCAGCCTAAACCTACTTACTTACTCAAGCGATATAATTTAAGACGTGAACAGCCTATAATTCTGACGGTAACCCGCCTGGGACGCATGGCAAAATATAAGGGGTATGACCAAATTATTCATGCTTTAGTTAAAGTGCGATCGCACATTCCTAATGTTCACTTTATTCTTGCAGGTAAAGGGGATGATTTACCTCGAATTAAAACTTTAGTTAACAGCTTAAATCTGCAAGATTCTATTACCATTGCAGGGTTTATCCCAGATGAAGAATTGTGCGCTCATTACAATCTCTGCGATGTTTTTGCTATGCCTAGTAAAGGAGAAGGATTTGGTATTGTTTATCTGGAAGCTTTAGCTTGTGGTAAACCCGTCTTGGCGGGTAATCAAGATGGTTCTGTAGACCCATTGGCACAAGGAAAATTGGGATGTTTAGTTGACCCTGATAACGTCGAAGAAATTACCGATAATCTGATTCAAATCTTGCAAGGTAATTTCTCTAATCCAGTAGTTTATCAACCAGAATACCTGCAACAAAAAACTATTGAAGCTTATGAATTTAGCCAGTTTCGTGCAAAATTAGCAAAGTTATTTGGTTTAGTAGGGAATAGGGAACAGGCAATAGGCAATAGGCAATAGGCAATAGGCAATAGGCAATAGGCAATAGGCAATAGGCAA
>NZ_CAWUDO010000169.1:0-11028 GCF_963920935.1 Nostoc sp. CCY 9925
AAGTTGTTAGCGATCGCACCTTTTTCACCCAACCTCACAAAATCGCGTTGCTCCCAAATGAAATGACACCTTCAAAATCAGCACCAGCCCACTCCACAATTTGCTTAAGTCGGCTTTTGCTATTCTTTTGAGATCGCAGTGTGGAATATGTGCAGAATAAAATGCCTTGAGTGAACCCGATTGGATCGCCTAGCTTGATGTTCGAGAGGTCGATTATGTCTTTCTCGCTGCCACCCAGCGCACACCAATCTCTACGGGCATCTTCAATAAGGGCAGCACTTTTTGATACCCAGATTGCTTTTCGTCTGCCCTGACACCAGTTGTCTAATATAATACCCGCGCATTGTCTACCCTTACCAGCACCAGTCCCATCGCCAAGGAACCAGCCACGACGGAATTTTACGGCATTTCCTTCGCCCTGTGCTGCTACAGACACATTATCCCATGAGTCATCTACCAAGTAAGACCCAGACAGGAATTCAGAATGCGCTTGACCTGCGTAAATCACGCTCTCAAGCTGTGCCTCCGACAACAAGCCTTGTGAGACAATGTTTCGTGGGAGATGTGGTTTATATGTCGGAGGCGGAGGCGAGACAAGTGCTAAGGCTGCACTCTCACAAAGCAATGAGGGATGGGGTAGAGCGTCCTTGATTCTGATGCGTTGTGGGCGATAGGTTTCATAGAGGCTATCTTTCAACCCATCGGTGGCAGTCCACTCGACAACTTCGTATTCCAAAACTACTACATCGGGAATTTCTGCGGAGGGTTCTGGTTGAGCTACTGTAGTACGTTTCGGTAATTTAACAACCTTCGCCACAGCAGCAGCGACTTTGACAGGTGCGGATTGCCACAGAGCTCGTCCAGGCAACTGCTCAATCAACGCCAGTATTTCGGGCAGTTCCAGAGTTTCTCTAATGCAAGGGATTACGTCTTTTTTATCAGCCGGAACCTTATCAATTACTGTGATTCGGGTTTCTATTGTTGTCCCGTGTTTCGAGTACACCTTGCCACTGACCCCTACAGATAGTAGAACTCGCGCTTTTTCTTGCCACCTAATAAAAGTGTCGCGCCAAGTCGGGTTAGCCGGAGAGAACCAATTGGCTGTAATTGTTACCAACCGTCCGCCGTCGCACAGCCTTTGTAGTGCAGAGTTAATATGGCGAGGGGTTGCGTCGGGGTTGCGATCGCTCACCTTGGGCGATGATGAGAATGGCGGATTCATCAGCACAACCGAGGGCTGAGTCTTACCAGCTAAGTAGTCGTTAATCTGCTCGGCGTTGACTGAGAATAGTGGAGTGCCAGGGAATAGCCGCCGCAGAATTTTGGTTCTATCTTGAGCCAGTTCGTTAAGCATCAGACTCGCCCCCTGGAGCTTGGCAAACTGAGCCAGAATTCCAGTCCCAGCACTTGGTTCAAGCACTAAATCGTTGCTAGTCACTTGTCCAGCCATTGCCACCAAGTACGCCAACGGTAGCGGAGTCGAGAACTGCTGAAGCTGCAATTGCTCCTCACTCCGGCGGGTGTGTGTGAGGCAAAAGGATTCGAGCAGTTGCAGTTGTTCTAAGGGGTTTTGTGGTATTCCTTGACGGCGGAGGTAGAGAACTAGTGCAACTTCAACAGCCTCATACGCATCTTTCCACAACCACTTACCCTGTGCCGCAGTGCCGTGAAAGTGGCGATTCATCTGCGATTGAATAGTTTTTGTAGAAATAGGGCGATGATCAATTAGTGATTTAGCTAGTTCTTGAGCAACGTTGAGGATGGATTGCCCATAATCTAGAACAGTTTGTAGGTCAAAAAGCGTTCCTTGTGTAGCGATTTGGCTGACCATGACTATATATAGATATAATTTCACAAAAAATTGGCGTAGCCGATGCTGAAGACTGAACAAAGCAATCAAATTAGAGTTAATTGCTTGATATTGATTTCTTGTGGATGCTCACGCTCGATCCAATCAAAGGCACATTCAAGATTGAACAAGAATTCTCGCTACTGCTTGGGTTCGGGGATACCAGCCGATGTTTGCTTTGCTGCATATTCGTTACCAACACAGCACAATCAACCATGTGCTTTGTACGTATCGAATGCCAGTTGGTTGCATTGTTGTCTAACTGAGCGTTTCACCTTTTCTGGTGAAGTCTTTCAAAATATAGAGTAGCGAGTTTTGTAATATTCTCCAGACAAAGCAATTGCTCTTTCGAGATGCAGACGAGCAACCGCAAACTCTCTTTCATCTGGAGCGTATTGGAGAGCTACAAATAAAGCACAGTGCGCTGCTTGCATTATTCTAATTTTTGAAACGACAGGGGAAGCGATCGCTTGTAGTAACGCGATCGCTCTGCTTCAAAACCAAGTTGTGGGATTAAGCTGCGGACTTGTTGCGAGGTTTGGAATTCTTTTGAGTGGCGGCTTTGTTGGTAGGTTTAGTGGGCTTTGTTGCATGAAAGGAAAAAAAGACACACCAATCCGAAGTAAGGATAGGAATTAATCTTCGACTTTATAAGAATCAGGTTTACCTAACTGGATCATGCGATTCAGGGCAGCACATTGCAAGAACAACTCCACAGCCTGGTTATCAAAAAAGCGTCGTCTCAACTTGCCACCAAAGATGGTTTTGAGCCGAAAAATGGCAGTTTCAGATAAAGAACGGCGATGATATCCGCTTTCTTGTTTCCATTGTTTACGTCCAACTTGGTTCACCCTTCGCAGATTTTCATCTCTAGGATGGGGCTGAGAATCAGGGTGTGGTTGTTGGATTTTGGCGTTGCTACGCGGTGGAATTGTGGCTTTCGCCCCACGTTGTGAAATGGTATCGTAACAACCTTTTGTGTCATAGCCACCATCACCAGATACTTGTTCTATCGGTTGCTCAATCTGCTCCAATATGTCAGGTAGTACCTCGCAATCAGCCATATCATTAGTAGTCACCACCGCACCCAGAATTTCACCACTTTCACAGTCAACGCCTAGATGCAACTTCCGCCACGTCCGTCTTTTTCCTACTCCATGCGTGCGAACTTTCCACTCACCCTCACCATATACTTTCACCCCGGTTGAATCCACCACAACATGAACAGCTTTATCCTTTGGTATGACTGGCAGTTCTACTGACAACTTGCCCATCCGACGAGATAGGGTAGAGTGATCCGGCACTACTAGCTCAATTCCCATAAGCATGAACAGCGATTCTAAAAATCCCTCTGCTTGTCGCCCTGGTAAATGAAACACCGATTGAATTGTTCCCATTGTGGCGATCGCCGTATCAGAGTAATAATTCGATGCTCCCTTTCTTCCTGTTTTCTGCTGGTTGTGCCACTGCTCGATTACTTCTTCATTTACCCAGAAGGTTATGCTACCTCGCTGCTTTAGTGCAGCATCATAAGCGTTCCAATTCTTGACTTTGTACTGGGCTTTCGTCTTCATCGTCAGGTTGAGGCTTGAGCAGATACAAGTAATGAGTATAATTTACCATCTTCCTTTTTCATGCAACAAAGCCGATTGAATATCCATTGTTGTTCTCTTGAATGCGAGATATTTTCACTCTTGTTGCGCGAAGCGTTTTAACAGCATGGGGATGAAAAAAAAGACATTCGTCAGAATTAACTAACTGAAGATTTAAATTAGGCTCCCCAGTTTTTCTGATGCAATCTAAAATTTTAGACAAATAGATGAAGCGAGCGCAAAAAAGATAAGCTAGAACAGAAAAGGACTATCACGCGTTTCCAGTTGTGTGTTAAGTACTAGAGATGTGATTGAGCTACACAAGAAAGAGTGCTACTTGCAACAGACGTAAAAGTAATACTCGTAACGCAGAAATTAAAACTGAATGGATACTTAGATGCAGATACAGCCTCCTCCCCAAAAATTTCTTCTAACACTATTGTCAATAAAAGATTATTATGCTCCATTGGTAGAAAAGTATGGAAAATTGTATAGAGAAGCTTTAGAGAACCTAAATCATGTAGAAGCGTTGTTATCTAACTGGGCTTTGAAAGATGAGGTGGACACTAATGGCTCATCTGGGGAAGCGATAGAAGAAATATTGACTTTACCTGCTCAAAAAAGCTTGAATAGCAATCATGCTGAGGACTCGAAAACCGAACCAGAATTAGGAGAAGCGAACGAGACTGACGTACCACAAGTAAGCGATTTAGCCACAGAAAATGTATCTTCTCAAAATCAAGAAGATATCAACTTGTCATTAGACCAGACCCAGGCTGCTTCCAGTGTGGTAGAAAACTTGTCTAATGCTGAAAGCTTTGAGATTCTCCAAACTCAAACCCAATCCGATGAGTCTTTTGATGCTGCCCAAGAAAGCATAACTTTGGACAACAGTGACAACAGTGTAGAAACTGCCAGTGAATTAGTCCAGCCCAGTACTACTTCCTCATCCCTCCTTGAAGATGAACCAGCAGCAGCAGAGTCTACCAGCTTAGAACAAGCTAGTACTGCGCCAAACAAATCGTTGTTCGGGCAGGACATTCCAATGGTGGGTGAATATCAGTCTAATAGACGCATCGAAGCGGTTGAAAAGCTACTACAGCAACATATTGGTAATGTATGCCATGTAGATTTTATTGTGCGATCGCTGTATGGAGAGTTAGAACCAAAAGCAACTAAGGTAGTCAAAAGTAGAGTTCACTCAACGCTAACTCAAGGAAAAGAAAGCGGTAAATGGTCGCTCGTTCCGGGTAAACCTGGTTACTACACCAAAGATTTGAAATTACTCAACTCGTCGCGCAAAAATACTTCTTCAAAGCCTAGTCCAACTCAATCTAAAAAACCAGACCCACACGCTAAAGCTAATAGCATTCCCATGAAAGCAGAGTTTGACGGCAAATTTTTGATTGATGCGATTAGTTCGTTGCTGCAAAAGAATCCGACAACAGTTTTTGATGTGGCTGAAGTTATCAACCAACTATATGGAAAACTCAAACCAGAACAGGTTCAACAAGTTAGACCAGCAGTATTGAATGAATTATCGCGCGGTTATCGCACAGGAAGATTCTCTAGAGTACCAGAGGAAAAAGGACTTTATATTTGGGATTCTAAGTTGCTACCAGACTAATAGCAATTCACAATTCGCAATGGGCTTCGCCCCGCTACGCTAACGCAATTAAGAAAGCCAAATTGTACAAGGGTTTGTTAATTAACAGGTTCTTATCGAATCAAGTCTGATAACATCTGTTCCAAAATATCTTGGAGTAATTCCTCCTCAGAGGAATATAGAGAAACTGGGCCAGCAAGAAATTCCTGGATAGTCAACTTCTGCTGTTGAAAATCTTTGACAAAATCCCGGATTTGAGAAACAGCCTGAATTTGAGATTCGATGGCTTCGACCATCCCAGCTACAGCATCAATACCTTGTTTTTTAGCTTTTCGAGAGCTAGAAACCATTGCTCCTTCTGGAGTATTTTTGGCTAAACGTAGCTCTTGTTTTAGATTTTCATATTGAGTCAGGAGAATTTGATTTTGCTGTTCTAGATGGCGACACTTTCGAGTTAAATCATCTTCATTATTGAGATCGACAACTTCCCCCGCTCGTTGACGAGATTCAATTTCTAGCAGCCTTGCCAAATCTCCTTCTTGGTAGGCAATATTTATTTCTTGCATAATTTCGGTATGATATTTTTGTGTTTCGCTATCTTGTACCTTATCCGGGTGAAAGATTTCAGCTAACCTTAAAAATGTGGAGCGAATTTTTTGTTGTGTCTCGGTTCTAGCTCCAGTCCCAAATGAGGTTGTTTCTTGTGCTTGCCAATGTTGATTTTGATAAGGATTTTCGGGAGTTTCAGTGGAAGAATCCTCTTCTACAGTTGAAAACTCTTCCTTTATCTGTTGCTGAAATTGCCCCGTGTCGGGTTTTACACTGATGATTCCGGCAAATTATAGCTGACGATAAACTGCTTGTATCTTCTTGAGAGTTTGTTTACCAAATTTTCGAGTAGTAAAAATAGTTTCAAACAAAGCGTGAATTTCCTGGTCGAGTTGAGCCATTTTTTGGAAGCTGGGATTAGCCCGATGCACAACTTCTGTGGCAAGAGTTCGCCCCTTATCAACAAAGTTATTTAGTTCAGTTCGCTTTTTCTTAATCTGCTTGAGGATAGATTGATGTTCTTTCTCTAAAAATTGTAAGCGTAGATGTAAATCGGAAAGAGCCAGCCCGTTTGCAGCAGTAGACCCAGATGAAAGTGTGGTGGTTCGTCGAGGCATAGAAGTTTTATAATTTTTTCGGCTAAAATACCTAAATGATGATACATCAATACCTATTAATATTAATTAAAATTTGAGCAATCTAGTATTGCAATAAATTTGAACCACAAGAAATATTGAAAAATTATCAAAAATTATTTAGGGTAGCCAAAAATGAAAATTGCGGATTTATCAGACCAAACTAGAAAAAAAATTAAGTCAGTGAGGTGGGACAGAATTATTGAAAAGCACGAAGGCCCAGAAGATTGGGAATCTGTTTTGAAATATGAGGAGCCCGAATTCATCGAGATTGAAGGATGTTTCGTATTATTGCCCGTGGATAAATCACATCATCCTAATATCAGTATAATACGTTCTATATGGAGTAGAGATAACAATTCCGTAACACTATTCTTATCTGATAGTACCTATGAAGACGATCCATTTTTTTCGGGATTTATAGCAGTGTGCGATCGCGTTAAGGATGAAGAGTTTTTCTTGGCAATCGTATACCATGAATGGTTCATTATTGAAAGAACCAATGTTTTTGAATAAATATTAAAGAGATTAGGAGCTAACCATGAGAGTATGGGTTAACGATCCACATTCAGGGGGAGTTAAAATTCCTGAGCAAGTAAAACAAAGAACGAAACAAAGGATATTAGCTTATGCAGAGCAGCATTATGCTGGGAAATATATACGTATCGATGTACGCTTCAAAGGATACTTCTGTTATATAGATGCTTATAAAGAACCATTGATTCCAGACAATTATGACTCGTCATTATTTAAAGTAACGCGTGAAGAATATTTAGCAAGAGCTAGGAATACTCCAATTCACCTTTGTCGATTGCGTTATAAAGGCAATGAAGAGAAATGGACGAAAGCTTTTTATACTTATAGTAATGAAAGATACGAGCCTAGCGTATTTGATAATGGTACTTTTTATGGTACGCCAGAAGAGGCATTTAAAAGTTCAGCAATATATTTAGAATGAACCTAGCATTATTAAGTGAAATACCTGCTGTACCTAAATTTTTTGATTGCAAATTGGTATTAATCAAGACTAAAAAGTTCAAACTTCAACCTCAATTTAAAACAATTCAACACAAAATGCTCGCTCGACAAGTTTCTATCAAATGAATTCGGACAACATCTATCATTTGCGAGTTAAATCATCTTCACTATTAGGAATGATAACTTCCCTAATTTGAAGAGATACAAGACACTCATTTATGATACACGAATAAGTAAATCTTGCATTATGGCAATTTCTTCAGTATTTTAACCGTAGCTAGTTCTTAGTAAAAGTTTCACTTTTAAAACAACAGCGTTCGCCGCATAAGATTAGGTTCCCTGGTTGATATTTTTAATGACGCTATTTGGTTTATACTTTTAAACCTGTCTAAATTAAAAAAAATAAGAAAATTGTATGTCCAGCATAACTTCAGACATGGTGCGCGTATATTTGCAAGAAATTGGTCAGTTCCCGTTATTAACCTCTGACCAAGAAATAACTTATGCAAGACTTGTACAGCAAATGATTGCCCTTGAGCAGCAACAGCAGCAGCTTAGCGAACAATTGCATCGCCAACCAACACCCTCAGAATTAGCGAATTTTGTCAACAAAAGTGAAATTGAAATCAATCAAATCTTCCAGCAAGGTCAACGAGCCAAGCAAAAGATGATTACAGCTAATCTGCGACTGGTGGTTTCAATTGCTAAAAAATACCAACGTCGCAATCTAGAGTTCTTGGATTTGGTTCAAGAAGGAGCAATTGGTTTACAAAGAGGGATAGAGAAGTTTGACCCTAATCGAGGTTACAAATTATCAACTTATGCTTACTGGTGGATTAGTCAGGCAATTACCAGAGCGATCGCTGAAAAATCTCGGACGGTGAGACTACCAATTCACGTTAACGAGAAACTCAATCAAATAAAGAAAGTACAGCGAGAATTGTTTCAAACACTTGGTCGCCGAGCCACTGTTGCAGAAATTGCTCAAAAATTGGACATAGAGCCAAGCCAGGTTCGAGAATACCTCAAAGTTGCTAGTGGGACAGTTTCTCTAGATTTGAAGGTGGGTGACAATCAAGAAACAGAACTAAGCGAACTTCTAGCCTCGGAAGACATTTCGCCGGATGAACACATAACTCAACTTTTGTTGCGTCAAGACTTAAGTAATTTGTTAGCATTACTAAAACCAGTGCAGCGCGAAGTACTAATTTTGCGCTTTGGGCTGTTGGATAATCAAGAACGAAGTTTGGCTCAGATTGGAGAGAAGCTCAATCTCAGTCGAGAGCGAGTGCGTCAAATCCAGCAGCAAGCAATGACTGCGCTACGCCGTCAACAACCGTCTATTGGACAGTATTTAACTTCTTGATTAGGAAATCATACGTTGTTATAGGTATTCTGAGTCAGATTAATTTTATAGAAGTAACATTATTAACAAAACATTTGTGACTTTGTTTGCAGTTTATTTACGTAATGGCTGTTACTGTAATGATTACTTTGGTCTATCAAGGCAAATAAATAATCCTTGTTTAGTATTTTTTATAGCGCCCATGTGTTTTTCAAGAAACATGGGTGCTTTTATTGATGATGCACGGGAGATCCAAAAAATAAAATGCCCAGCCTTATCACATATATTTTCTTGAAAACCTAGTAACTGGTGGCGTTGCGCCTTTCAGGCGCAACGCAAGGCTGGGCATTTTATTACTGGTAAGTGCCCAATCAGCTAGACAAACACCGCCACAATTTTATTACCCTTCGTTTACCAAAAATCACGTCCCCCAGGGGCAGAACCAACTATAAAATCAAAATTACCTTCACCTCTACTCTTATTCAGCGTTTCAATGATTTTTTTTGAGTTATCGTAGGGGCCGCTAACAAAGCATGGTTTTCCATTGCGACCGCATTCAATCCGAATTTTTCCATCCCAGTTTCCAATATGCGAACGTGCTTTTTCAAAGTCTTTGTGTGGTTGAAATCCTAAACTTTCGGCATATTCGCAAGCACTAAATATCATCCCAGCCGCAACTTCAAGCCCAATCTCTTGTGGTTTTTCTGGGAATGGCTCGAATAGTACTTCTACAAAATCTTTAAATTCTCTCCTGTCTAATGTACGTGGTGGTGTGGCATCTTTAACACCTAAGCACCAGACATCTAAAAGATAACTACAAACTGTGATTTGATTGTATCGAGCTACCCTGCTAATAACTACTAATCCTAAACCGCGCTCAATTTCCTTATTGTTCTTTGCAGGTATAATTTTGGTCAGCAGATTTTTGATGCTATTTTCTGGTGAGTTTTTCAGTAATAGCTGGAGCAGATTCTCGCTTGCTAAACACTGGTATACAGGTTCTAATTCCCCTTTTTCTAATCTATCTAATGCAGTTTGCTCTGCTTCATTTTGAATCGCTGCATTAACTTCTGACACTTTAATACCCAGCTTTCGGGCTATTTGTTTTGGTGTTAAATTTAATGCCCGTAACTCCCTGATTTGCTGTTGTTGTGTTTCTGCCATAAATTACTACTTTCTACAAACACGCATCTCCGATTTATTTTGAACTTTTAATTTAATTAACGGCTCCTCGAAATATTCTTTTGGAATTATTTTAGTCCTTACAAAGCAGAATCGAAAATTTGTTGTGCTGTCAATTTGAGTTCGGGAAATAAAGGCGATACAATCACATCATCTCCTCTGAACACAGTCATTTGATAATCGCCGTCAACTAAATTACAAATGGTAATCGTTTGTTGTTTAGGATTACCAGTAAACCTTTTGCCACCGAGTGCAGCATAGTCCACAATCCAATACTCAGGAATTCCGATTTCTTCGTAGTCTCTGAATTTGTCGTAGTAGTCGTCTCGCCAGTTGGTACTAACTACTTCAATGGCGATTGGTACAGATTCCGCTTGAATAACAGTCGATTGTTTGCTCCACAGAGGTTCATTCACGAGATTGTTATGATTTAATACTAAAATGTCGGGAGAATAGGTTGAGTTATTGCTCTCAATTTTGATAAAAGCAGTTTTGGGAATGCGAAACGGAAGCCCCATTTGCAAGAATTGAAAGGTTATCTGTGCTGCCAAAAATCCAACAACATTTTCGTGTTCGCCAGTTGGGGGTGGCATTTCTACAACGACTCCTTTATGTAGTTCATATCGCACCCCATTTGAGGGATACCACTCGATAAATTGTTCAAAGGTTGCTAACTTGGGTAGGGCTTGAGTCATCTAGCACCTCCACATATATTAGATAGTCTATGGCCTGAAGACATCTTAACTCAGGCTGCGATCTCTGCTCAGGTCAAGTTCTTCACCCACTTCAGCCAAGGGAGATTTACGAAAGAATTCTGAGAGTTTGGTTGGTTGTTCTTTCTGAGTATCTTGTATTGTGAGACTTTGGGCTAGAAGTTGGATAATATACAGTTTCTCATTGTGGTTAAGTTGAAGGAGTTGTTGTTCAAGTTCTGGGAGCAGCATTGTTGAGGGTTTAGGTATAGGATAATTTTATTTTACTTTCACGATTGATTAACCCACCAAATAACGAACAACCTGCGGATCTATCGCTGCAATCCGATGTCTAATTGGCTGTGGAGGATTATTGAAAAACTGTTCTAAATCTCGGCTTTTGATTTGATAACAATTGACATAACGCTTTTTCGCTTTCAGCCAACCTTGCCTTACCCAATAAACAACAGTGGTTGGATGTACACAAAGGTTTTTGGCAATCTCACGGCAACTGTAATTATCGAGAATTGGGCGAGTAGAATACCCTATAGCGGTTATCAGTCCAGTTAAGTACACTTAGGAGAAAGCAATTCTACTGAT
>NZ_CAWUDO010000170.1:0-11002 GCF_963920935.1 Nostoc sp. CCY 9925
GAGCAACTTTACTTTCCGTTACATACTTTGGTTTTTTTGCGCCATTCTACTTAGATTTTCCAGTTATGTTTCATATACTGAATTCTTAGATTCATCCTGAATCACTTGTTGATAATGAAAATATTTCTTGTGGAATTCTTCTGGGATTCTAATCGGACGACCATTTTGCAAGCTAATAAAAGCACCTTTTTGTGTCGCTACTGCTGCTAACTCATCGTTAGATAAAATTTCAGCTTTCACAGTCCACTTCAAGCGACCTAAATTACTCAACCATAAACGCCCAATGACGCGATCGCTAATTTTTATCGAACGTTTATATTCAATTTCTGTCCCAGCTAAAATAGGCGCATATCCTTGCTCAAGTTGTTGATTGAGTTGCCAATGTTCATCTAAAAATTTTAGACGTAAATCCTCTAGCCATCTGATATAAACAATATTGCTCACAATTCCTGCAAAATCGATATCATATGTCTTCACAGGAATTGCCAACACTACTTCTAATGGTCTATGCAATTTCTCATCTACTAACATAATTTCTCCTCAATAAAATACTTTTTAAGACCAAACGGTCTGTAAAATAGCACAATTATCTCTCTTAGAGAATTGCAGTCAATTCTTTAAGCTGAATTAATTAGGATAATTTTAAACTTCTACTTTGTAGTTTAAGATTAACTCATCACCAGGTAAACCTCGAATTCCCCAATTAGATTTAGGCGTTTCAAAAATTGTAATTTCAATATCGTAAGTAGAAATATTCAACTTTTCATAAATATTTTGAATCAGTAAGCGAATTAGCTGTTTTTTAGTTTCGACCGAGCGTCCTTCAAACATATTAATTTCGATAATCAAATAATTTTCAGTTCTATCAGGTGGATAATAGAAGTCTGATTCGTTAAGTGGGAAAAAACGGTGAAATCTCTTATCAGGACTAAGCTGCAAAATCTCAATTACACAGGCATGAATGATATTTGATAGCTCTGTTTTAATCGGATTTAATTTATCTGCTAAACCATATACCTTGATTTGCGCCATACATTTAAAGGTGAGTTTCTAAGTATTGATTCAGATGATTAATTACCCTATGCATGTGAATTAAATCTCCATAAAGCTTGCTCATCATGATGGCTCCTTCTAGAGTTGCAATGATAATGCTAGCAATTTCATCAGCATCCACATCAGGACGAATTTCACCTTTTGCAATTCCCGTTTGAATAATTCGATGAATCAGATTCAGCCAAGAGTTCATCGCATGTTGAGCGCGATCGCGCAGAACAGGATGAGTATCATCACTCTCAATCGCAGTATTCAGCAATGGACATCCTCCCTTGATAGGTGGATTTTCTGCAAAGCTGCTAAAAACTCCAATGATTGCTTGCAGGCGTTCCACTGCATGGCGTTTGTTTCGCAGAGCCGCTCTAGTATGCTCTTGGATGCGGGCGATCGCAAACTCAAAAGCCTGTAACGCTAAATCATCTTTGCTTTGGAAGTGATTATAAATTCCTCCTTTCTGCAATCCAGTGACACGCATGATGTCTGACATCGATGAGCCTGCATACCCCTGCTGGTTAAACAGTTCTGCTGCTTGCTGGAGAATTCTGCTTTTTGTTTCTTCACCCTTAGACATTAATTTTACCGACCGAATGGTCTGATTTAGATTACCATTTTAAATTTTATAAGTCAAGTATTTTTTAATATAGAGCAACTTTTCGGATAAGTGACGACAACTTCTGTGGTGGTTTGGGAAAAGGCTAAAGCCAAAGGGGTAAAGGGTGAATTTAAACCTTTTCCCTTTAAGCAAAAAGTATTGATACCCCATTCACTATACAAAGCAAATACAGTAGACGTTTGATCGTAATTGCGATTAAAATACGGTAAGCTAGTCGGATTACCGGATTTTATGTGTAAAATTGCAACAAAATTAGTCAGGAGTCGTAATTTAGCAATCGGTGAACAGTGAACAGTTATCAAGGTTCCCTTTGGGGATTTAAACCCTAACTTAGTCTCCTCACTGATAAAACGACTGCGAACGTGCGGAGAGTTGATAACTGATTCTTGAAATTCCCGAAGAGTATGCACTATCTATTACTACCATTCTTAAGCTTCTTCGTTGGCATCATTGTTGGTTTAACGGGAATTGGCGGAGCTTCTCTCATCACCCCAATGTTGATTTTTGTCTTTCAGGTTCCGCCTTCTATTGCTGTGAGTTCTGATGTTGTGGCTGCCACATTGATGAAGATTGTTGGTAGCGTTAAGCATTGGGAACAGAAAACCCTTGACACAGAAATTGTCAAATGGCTGGCATTTGGGAGTGTTCCAGGCTCACTGTTCGGCGTGGGAATTTTGCACTTCATTAAATTTACCGGCGAGTATAACCTGGATCGCATTTTGCTTCGTTTGCTTGGGGTGATGATTCTGCTAGTCACCTTTTTGGCATTAGTACAATTGTTGCTATTGACTTTTTTCCCCAAGTTTAATTTACCTGAACTACCAAAATTAGACTTAGAAAGTAATTTTGGTCGTTTTCAAACAATGACTTTGGGAGCAATTTTGGGCTGCTTGGTTGGTCTAACAAGCGTCTCTTCTGGTTCAATGTTTGCCCTAGTAATAATTGCATTTTTCCGTCTTGATGCACGTAAGTTAGTCGGTACAGACATTTCACATGCAGCGATTTTGTTACTGTTTACTTCCTTTGGACACCTCAGTCTGGGAACAGTTGATTGGAGTCTAGTAGTACCTATATGGTTAGGTTCTGTTCCAGGAGTATTACTAGGTGCTAAAGTCTGCCAACTAGCTCCGCAACGCCCACTACGGTTTATTATTTACGCAATTTTAATGATGGTAAGTTGGAAATTAGTTCATCAGGTTTAAAACGTAAGAAGAACCCTTTCACCGCAAGGGATTTCATCGACTTACAGATTATGCAGTTGGTTAAGGCTGAAATGGAGCGATCGCCAGTTTTAATTCTGCTCAGACAACTTAAAAATCTTTATGATACATTCCTTTATCAACCGACAGTTATTTAGTTAAACTGCTCGAATTAAAGTGCCTTGAGTTGGCGCTCCTAATACTGCTTTGACCAAATTGGCCGGAATATTGCCATCAATTATCCAGCAGTCAATTCCTAAACTAGAAATACGCAAAAACTCCTCAACTTTCTTAGCCATACCGCCAGTAACATCTACTGATTCGCTCTTATTCAAGAAAGGTTGAATCTGAGAATAGTTGGCTTGAGTAATATTAGAAACTACTTGTCCATCTTGGCCGCGCACACCTGGATAATTCCCGGCATTAACTACTCGAACTTGAAACTTATGTTGAACATAGAAATATTTGGCTAGTTCTGCCAGCAAAGTATCTGTGGAGAGTATAGTACCACCAATGGCTTTATCTAGAACAACATCACCAAAAACTAAAGGAATTAAACCTGCTTGTAGACTATTTTCTATCGCACAAAAGTTACTCGTCAATAGTTTTTTGTTGTGAGTGACTACCATAGTAAGAGGTGCTAAGCTTACCACTGGCAAACCTGCTTGTAAAAAAAATTTAGCTAGTAGTAGATTCAAATCTAAAGCATCTTGGTGGACTAAGCAAAACCCTGATTTTTCTTCTTCACAGAAAAAACCATCGATTGTATTGTATTTCTGAGCTGATTGATGAGCGAAAGAACCAGCACCGTTGCCTATAATCAATTTCAGATCAGGATTTTCATGTCTAATTAGGCTCACTTGCTCGACTAGTTGTGCCATAATTTCTGGTCGAGCAGTATAAGGTTTATCCTTATCAGTAATTAAGGAACCTCCCAGTTTGACTACTACTAGCTCCATAATGAAATCTTAAATAAGACAAGATGAATACTTTTAGCAAGCTTATCATTTGGCATTGCTGATTGAAAGTATTAATTAGTCTCATCCAAAGGCAACGCTGTGCAGTGAGACCAGTCACCGTCTTGGCGGTCTCCCTCACGTAGATGCAAAGCGGTGAGGGGGCCGCAGTCTTGGACGCCACATACTCCACTTGGGGAGACCCCAAGAGATTCTTGTGGGGTGGGCATCCTGCCCGCCCGGAAATACAAGGGACGGGCAAGATGCCCATCTCACAAAACTAGTAAAATCATCCCGCAATTATGCAACGCCGCTACGCGTAACCAAAAATTGATTAGCCTCTCACCCACGGCAATAGGCTGAATGTACCTCGTTCATAGATAATAAACACACCCAAGCCAATTAATACAAAAGGTACGAGAGCGTGACCATAACGACTTAAAATATTTGCAATGGTAGGTTGAAGGCTTAATAAATAAGCGATCGCACACCAAATCCCTACCATGACAAAAAATATACCTAGAATTACTGCCAAGCTCTTAAGGTCATGGCCAGCAAATAACGGGATATATATACTAATATTGTCACCACCGTTAGCGATCGTTACAGCTGCAACCTTATAAGTTTGGGGATGCAAAACACTCAAAATAAAAGACAATATTGAGTTAGTAGGTGTAGGCTGTCTAAAATCAGTGCTTACCGTTTGAACTGTTATATTTTCTTCTTTTTTAAACACTAATTGCTGAACACCAATTGCTATTGGTAGCAGTCCTAGTAATCCTATCCATTCTCGCTGTATCACCAACCCACCAAAAAATCCTGGTAAGCTAGCAATGATAATGGCTGCAAAACCTAAGTATTGACCGAGTAAGATATGCCGCCGTCGAAAATTAATATCTACCTGTGAGAAAAATACTAATAAGATAATGATGTCATCAATATTGGTCGCTGTAAAGGCAATGATTCCTTCAGTGAAAGCTGTTACAAGCTTACTCATGCTCAATGCAAATAATACACAGTTTATTACTATACCAAGTTAATGTCCTGGCACAACTATGTTACTGCAATTAGTACAGGGGCAATTACGTTTATTGCCACTAACATTGATGATATTGTTATTCTGTTGTTGTTTTTTTCTCAAATAAATTATACTTTTCGCCCTCGGCATATAGTTACTGGTCAATTTTTAGGTTTTACAGTTTTGTTAATCCTGAGTCTTTCTGGTTTATTTGGTGGGTTAGTTTTATCAAAAAGCTGGATTGGATTACTTGGTTTGCTGCCAATCGCCATAGGTATCAGCAGTTTAGTCAATCGCGAAGAAGATTCATTAGAGGAAGTTTCACAAGAAACAGAAGAGTCTCAAGAAACAACAATTACTCATTTACTATCTCCTCAAATTTACAGCGTGGCAGCCGTGACAGTTGCCAATGGTAGCGATAACATTAGTGTTTACGTGCCATTATTTGCTAGCAGTAATTTAGAAAGTTTTGTAGTAATTATAGTAATATTTTTTCTTTTATTAGGAATTTGGTGTTACGCAGCATATAAATTAACTAACCAGAAAATAATAGCCAGTGTCTTAACACGCTACGGCAATAATATAGTGCCTTTTGTGCTTATAGGATTAGGCGTTTTTATTGTATTAAAAAGTGAAGCTTTGAGCTTGATAAAACTGGCTGGTAGTTGTTTTTGTTTGATGATTTTGGTGAAAAATAATGGAATTGAATAAAATTCAAGTACTTGACGTTACTAGTCACCATACCAGGCAGGGCAAACGCACCTAATCTCTGAGACCCTTGCTGGACAAGGATATTGATGAAAAAATAGCCTAAATTATGAAACGCCTAAACCCTTGCTATTAAAGGATTATTACACTTTATATGCATTTGTCCTGGGTGTGCAATTGCTCGTATCTCTTCTTGGGTTTTATTTAGAGATGCAGCTAATTCAAGGTCAGTGGGGTGTCAATACTTGTCGGGTTTTGGGGAAAAGGGGAAGGGGAAAGGGGGAAAGAAAAAACCTTTAACCTTTACCCGGTTGGTGAGCTTGTCGAACCATTAACCTTTTCCCCAAATCCAATGCCGAGTTAAAAATGCACAAAGCGAGCAGTATTGAGTGGGGTGTTTATTTATCTGTTTTGGAAATGTTTGGCGTTGTTATTCAACAACTAACATTGCTTCTATATGCTTGGCATATTCTTCTACTCACACAAATTCAAGGACGGTAAAGACCTATCATTTGCTAAATGCTCCTGATGAATATGGTGCTACTCAAAAAATTGTGGAATATCGGTTCAACTGCGATCGCAAGCTTGGCACTGTAGAATCTATAGCGAGATTTAATAGGTATAGCCAAATAATTAGTTATGCTGCAAACGAAGAAATTGACCAGCTAACGCCAGTTACAGATAATTCAATTGCTGGTGTTATTTATAAATATGCTTATAATTGATGGGTGCGATAGCTGCCTATTCGCACGCATTTTGATAAGGTACAGCGATCGTACTTTATATTCATAGCATTCTGCTATATCCGCAGTTTTCTTAGAGAAAAGTTTTTCTGTGACCAAGGCAATTTTATCAAGAAATAATTTATAACAAAGCACAACCCTGTGAAAAA
This sequence comes from Nostoc sp. CCY 9925, assembly GCF_963920935.1. Classification (NCBI taxonomy): domain Bacteria; kingdom Bacillati; phylum Cyanobacteriota; class Cyanophyceae; order Nostocales; family Nostocaceae; genus Nostoc; species Nostoc sp. CCY 9925. Next base: position 6,440 of record NZ_CAWUDO010000170.1, read on the forward strand.
TTTTTCACAGGGTGTAGGACTAGTGGTCTGTCATTGAAAAAGAATTCTCCAAACAATAAAATCCAAAATTGCTTTATGGAATCAAACTTTGCTCAACCACTCATTTTCCTCTGGATCTTTAAACAGTGAAGTACTGAGGTAGCGTTCGCCGAAGCTAGGCTGCACCATAACGATGAGGCGACCTGCATTTTCTGGTCGCTGTGCGACTTGAATAGCCGCATACAAAGCAGCGCCAGTAGAAATACCAGATAGCAATCCTTCTTCTTTTGCTAGACGACGGCTGTAGGCGATCGCTTCCTCATCTGCAACCTGAATCACTTCATCTACCAGTTCCGAACGGTAAATTGCTGGGACAAATCCCGGCCCGATACCTTGGATTTTGTGAGCGCCTGGTCTACCACCGGCTAATACCGGGCTACTGCTTGGTTCAACTGCGATCGCTTGAAAACTTGGCTTGCGTTGTTTAATGACTTGTGATACTCCTGTAATCGTTCCACCAGTACCGACTCCCGCCACAAGAATATCTACTTGTCCATCGGTATCATCCCAAATTTCTTCTGCGGTGGTTTGGGCGTGAATTTTGGGGTTAGCAGGGTTGCGAAACTGCTGCAACATATAAGCGTTGGGGGTTTGAGCTAAAATTTCCTCTGCACGAGCGATCGCTCCTCGCATCCCTTCTACCCCTGGCGTTAACTCTAGTTGGGCGCCATAAGCTCTGAGCATAGCTCGTCTTTCCTGGCTCATTGTGTCAGGCATCGTTAGAATAAGATGGTAGCCCTTAGCGGCTGCCACCATCGCCAACGCAATTCCTGTATTCCCAGAGGTTGGCTCCACTAAAACCGTTTTTCCGGGGTGAATCAAGCCTGCTTCTTCTGCCGCTTCCACCATACTTGCGCCTATTCGGTCTTTGACAGAAGACGCTGGATTCATGCTTTCTAGCTTCACCACAATTTGAGCAACCGCTCCCGAAGCTTGGGGAATCTTGTTTAATTGAACTAAAGGAGTCCGTCCGATTAATTCTGTAATATCTCTTGCAATCCGCATATAAGTACTCCTTTGTCAAATAATTTTGGAAGAAAGGATTTTGGACTTCGGCTTGCTTCTCTACGAGAGGCTGCACCCTAAGCATAGCTATGCCGCAGGCTTTACGACTCCGCTCACCACAAGCCGCTCAGCCGAACGATTTTAGATGGACTTTATACCTGTCCCTTGCCAGTTCGCGCTTTTTAGGTAGGAGCTTGAATAAAGAATTGTAGATTTGGGATGAAAGGATTTGTTCCACAAATAAAGCAAGCTTGTTCAAGAACCTTTCTAGATTTTAAGTTTTGAATGAACAATCCAAAATTTAAAATCTCAAATCTAAAATTCGCTGGCTAAATGTAATACATCGGACTCTGCTGGGCGCGAATTTCCCTTTCCTGGCACAAATCTTGGAGTGTATAGCGACCCAAAACTTCAATTGCAGCAGCATTGGCTTGCTCCCAGATTTCATAAACCAGAGTCCTTTCCAGAGTGGGAGATTCAGAGGTATCTTTCTCTTTACGCTCACCTTCAACTAAAGTCACAATTTCCAGCAGGGTGATCTGCCAAGGTTCACGAACTAAGATGAAACCTCCTTTAGAGCCTCGTTGACTCTGCACCACACCAGCACGCCGGAGGTTGGTCAAAATTTGTTCCAGATAGCGCTCAGGTATAGGTTGCTTAGCGGTGATCTCACTCATGGTCAGAGGAACTTTTTTCCCGTGGTGGCTTGCTAGTTCTAAAAGTGCCAGCAGCGCGTATTCCACTTTGGAAGACAGATCGAGGAGAGAGTAGTTTTGGCTATTCAAGACTGTACTCAATATACTACGGTGAATTGAGAGATTTATCGCAGTTTAGGCGAAATTTATTTTTTCCAAGTGTCGGATGTGATAGCATCCCACTTACTAGCAATTTAAAGTCTATAAGCCTATCGACTTACCGTAGATTATCCTACACAATTCCCAAAAATAAGTCATTTTTTGCAGAAATTATCTATCTGCATAGGTGATTTGGGAGTCTTACCTACCGATGATGTGTTAAGTGAGTATGCTAATAACTGATTTGCGAACGATTTTTGAGCGCGATCCAGCAGCCCGTAACTGGCTGGAAGTATTGTTTTGTTACCCTGGATTTCAAGCCCTACTTTTCCATCGCTTGGCGCACTGGCTGTATAAAATTGGAATTCCCTTTATACCACGGTTTCTCTCTCATCTTAGTAGGTTTTTCACTGGAATTGAAATCCATCCTGGGGCATTAATTGGCAAGGGAGTGTTTATTGACCACGGGATGGGAGTAGTGATTGGCGAGACAGCGATCGTCGGCGACTATGCCTTGATTTATCAAGGTGTTACCCTTGGTGGTACTGGCAAAGAAAGTGGCAAGCGCCATCCCACTTTAGGTTCTCATGTAGTTGTGGGAGCGGGTGCTAAGGTATTGGGAAATATTCAAATTGGCGATCGCGTCCGCATTGGAGCAGGTTCAGTAGTGCTGCGAGATGTACCCAGCAACACCACGGTTGTCGGGATTCCAGGGCGCGTGACTCGTCAGAACAATTTACCTGGCAATGTTCTGGATCATGATAAAGTCCGCGACGTGGAAGCCGAAGTCATCCGCGCTTTATTTGAACGAGTTAAAGCTCTAGAGAAACACTTAGAGGAATTAGAAGATCAATCAAGCCTGTTCCCAACTGAACTTGGCGACGAACAAACCAACAAATCCAATTGCAATAATTCCGACGGAATGATTGAAGATTTTCTGGATGGTGCGGGAATTTAGGGAATGGCGAGTGTCAGAGGTGTGGGAGGATGGAAAGAAATCTTTCCCTCTTCTCTCCCCACACTCCCTCCCTAAAAACATTATTAATTTCAATAACCAGAAGCTTTTATAACCTGATATATATATACTACGGTTAGTTTATCCAAGAACAGTATTATTAGTTATGGTTTCTTTATACACAAATTTTCCTAATCTACCAAGTAATAATACTAAGCAAGTTTTTGCGCGTCGTTCATTTCTGCCAGAGTATCCAAACGGTCTTTGGAAGATTGAAACGGGTTTTGTCCGGACTTTTACTTATCTGGAAGACGGTACAACTGTTGCTCTGGGGTTGTGGGGCCCTGGAGATGTCGTTGGTAAAGCTTTGTCAAAATTAGAACCTTATCAGATGGAATGCTTAACTAAAGTGGGGGCGACAGCCCTACCTTTAGAGGAGTGGACTCAACTAACAGAAACTCTACTTAGTCATATCCAACAGGCTCAAGAATTGATGGTAATTCGTAGCCATAAAAAAGTAGATACTATGCTCATCAAGCTGTTGGCATGGTTATCTAAAAAGTTTGGTTCGGAAGTTGAGAAGGGGCGTTTAATAGATATGCGTCTAACTCATGAAGATCTGGCAGAAATGCTCGGCTCAACTCGTGTAACCATTACTCGTGTTCTTGGCCAGTTTGAGCAAGAAGGCTTAATTGATCGCCTTTCCTTACATCGAATTGTATTAAAAGAAGAAGATATTTGGTACTACGAAATTTAGACTAGTTCTGCATTCGGAATTCTAACTCGTTCATTTAGCGCTCGCCATAGACGCTAGACAAATCCAACCAAATCGGTAGTCCGAGTTTTTCTAAATAACTCAGGCTAGAGTAGAGTTGCTTTGTTCTACCCCATAAATCTAAATCAAACCAGCCACCATCTTGGCTGTCGGGTTGAAGTATAGCACTGGTGATATTGACTGTTAGTCCGTAATGAGAAACTAACTTGGAAATCACTGGTTGTTCGTAGTAGCTTTTCAAAATGCACAGTTGCAAGCGCAATCGATTGGTCTGACCTAGAGAAATCCATTGCTGAAATTGTTCTTGCCATCGATCTTTTAGCGATATAGAGTCTTTATGGCTGAGTTGGTAATCCGAATCTGAGAACGGTAGGGAGTGTTCGCTTGGTTGAATTTGGTTGGCGATCGCTAGTTGTACTAGATTTACTCCCAATCCTTGTAAGTAAGATAGGCTATTTGTCAGCTTTTGGGGATTTCCCGAAAGTTCTAAATCAAACCAGCCATCGCTGTCACTGTCTAACGTCAAGGATGCAGCTTTGATATTGACGGTTAAATTATAACGAGACACCAGCCGCGAAATTACAGGTTGCCGATGATACTGCCCAGGCACGAGAATTCGACTGTGGACTGAAGCAGGTTTTACAGATTTAGTGGCAGACATAATACCATTTGGGATTTTGGATTTTAAATTGTCAAAGAGTTGTTAAATAAACTTTTGGCTATCCATCTGTCGCAATCATTTTTCAAATCGGTATAACTTAATTCCCAGTAGCGATAGCAATTTTTGGTTGGCGGGAAATCTTACTGATGCTGTAGCCTACAACTCAACTGTGCTCAGTTGGATGCCAATCTTATAGCCGTAGTCACACAGGTTAGGACATTTTGAAAGCATGGAAGCTAGGAATAGTAACAATACTTGTCGGGTTTTGGGGAAAAGGGGAAGGGGAAAAGGGGAAGGGGAAAGGGGGAAAGAAAAAACCTTTAACCTTTTCCCC
>NZ_CAWUDO010000171.1:0-10943 GCF_963920935.1 Nostoc sp. CCY 9925
CCAGCCGTGAATAAAATTATCTCACTGCTACCAATTAAGAATCAGAAGGTAATGCTAAAAAACCTCTGATTCCCAGCCGTGAATAAAATTATCTCACTGCTACCAATTAAGAATCAGAAGGTAATGCAAACCAGCGATCGCCTTCAGTTCAAATTCAAACTTGAAATTTCGGAGATGTCTAATGTCTAACATCAACAACTACGGAGTAGATATGAACAATAAAACTTTAACAGAATTGAGCTTCAGCGCAGTAAAAGAACTTAACGATGAGCTTGCTGCTACTTGTAGTGGAGGTAGGGTAAATATATTCCAGGATGCTAACTTTCAGGGAAGAGGTATAACGTTTTCTAACAGTGATGCCAACCTAGCTAATAACGGTTTCAACGACGTAACCTCATCTATTGTTATTACAGGGAATGAAAGATGGAGGTTTTATAAAAATGCAAACTTTAGAGGTCCGTCTGTAACTTTGGGACCAGGACGATACCCTAGACTTTCTAGAGGAGTAAACAATTCAATTAGTTCTATCAAACGCATATCATAGATTTGACTTCTGTGCATCCGTTTTAGGAACTTTGCTTAGATAGTAAATACCCTCAGAGTATTCATCCATTTCTAAGGCTATTTTACTATTTCTTGCCTCTGTTAAAGCTTCCCTTATCCCCTCTCTAATTTGCAACAGAGATGCCACAGGTGGAGTAAGAGTTTTTGCACCCATTATCCAATTAACAATCAGAAGGCAAAGTTAAAAACAGGACTTACGCACTCAGATTGATTGTTGAGAGTGGGTGTAAGGGTGTGGGGATAAGGGTTTTGCTTACTCACACCCTACACCCTGGTCTAGACCCTTGATTTTCCGTCTCCGGAGTTAGTCCTAAAAAAACCTCTGATTCTCAGCCGTGAATAAACCAATCTCACTGCTACCAATTAACAATTAGAAGGAAGAAAACAAGCTTACCTTCAGTTAAAAACCCAGTCTAAAACTCAGGGAAAAAACAATGTCTAACATCAATAAGCACGGAGTAGATATGAACAACAAGCAAATCAAAAACCTCTATAGCATCGAAGCTGTGCAAGACCTTTCCTATGAAGCCGCTGCCACTATTAGTGGTGGTGTCTTAGACTTTTCCGATAAGAAGGATGGTGAAGGAGTGCGGCTAAATAATATCGCAAACGCACGACGTAGTTTAGGCAGCTTTAACAATAAAGCATCTTGGTACGAGGTAACGGGTAGAAGAGATTGGATTGTGTACACTGGTCCGAATTTCACAGGTCAATCAAGGCGTTTGAAAGCAGGTACAAAAGGTAACTTCACTGGTCCTTTTAACAACAACATTGCGTCTGTCAAACTTGCATAATCAGCTCTGGTCTATTTCATACCGTGTACTCGAATCCTTCAAAACCTCAAAGAGAAAAGAATGCTCTCACATAACTTTTTAGCTGAGTAACATTCTTCTCTCCAAGTTCGTAGGGGCGGAGTCGTTTTCGCTCCTACTTTTTCATTCATATCAAAATAGCATAAATAAACGTAAACGGTGTTAACAGTTATCAAATAGGAAACGGACTCGTCCACCCCTTGTTAACTGCGGCTGTTACTGATTTTTTAAACAATGAAATACCACAGTATATTGCAACACAGTGAAGAAGATTGTGGTGCAGCAAGCCTAGCCACGATCGCCAAATACTACGGACGCACCTTTGCCCTCAATCGCGTGCGAGAAGCAGTGGGCACGGGAATGCGAGGAACTACACTATTAGGTTTAAGGCGGGGAGCAGAAACCCTGGGATTCCATGCCCGTCAAGTTCAAGCTACCCCAGAACTGCTTGAGAAATTAAATGAAGTCCCCTTACCAGCGATCGTTCACTGGAAAGGCTACCACTGGGTAGTGTTATACGGAAAAAAGGGGAAAAAATATGTCATCTCTGACCCTGGCGTAGGCATCTTGTACCTCACCTCCCAGGAGTTAATCGCGGGTTGGAGTGATGGTGTGATGCTGCTGCTGATGCCAGACGATAGCCGCTTCTATGAGCAAGGGGAAGATAAAATTGGCGGTTTTGGGCGCTTTATTGCCCGCGTTATGCCCTATCGCAATCTTTTGGTTCAGGCGATCGCTATCAACTTTGCGATCGGGCTGTTGTCCCTCGCTTCTCCTTTAATGATGCAACTCCTCACCGATGATGTGCTAGTGCGGGGAGATACCCAACTGCTAACAACAGTGGCAATTGGCGTCATTGCCATGAACCTAATTCAAAGTACCATTGGTTTGGTACAATCTCACCTGATTGGTCATTTTGGTCAACGGTTGCAATACGGGCTAATTTTAGAATACGGCCGAAAACTGTTGCGCTTACCCCTATCATATTTTGAAGCCCGTCGCAGTGGGGAAGTCGTTAGTCGGATTGCAGATGTTCATACCATCAATAATCTAGTTTCCCAAATTGTCCTTGGTTTACCCAGTCAATTTTTTGTGGCTCTGGTTTCCTTGGGTTTCATGCTTTTCTATAGTTGGCAATTGACTCTGGCTTCCGTTGCCGCTTTTGTTATTGTCACTCTTGTAAACCTGCTTTTTCTTCCCGCCTTGCGCCAAAAAACTCGCAGCCTCATCGTTAAAGGTACGGAAAATCAAGGCTTTTTAGTCGAAACCTTTCGCGGCGTTCAAGTGCTTAAAACCACCCAAGCCACTCCTCAAGCTTGGCAAGAATATCAAACAAATTTTGGTCGCCTTGCTAACTTAGACTGGACTACGATGAAGTTGGAGCTTTACAGTGGCACAGTCACTAGTATCCTTTCCAAATTAACGAGTATTAGCATACTCTGGTTAGGTTCTAGCTTGGTGATTAATCAGACATTATCCATCGGTCAACTGCTGGCGTACAGCGGTATGAGTGGTAGCTTTCTTGAATTTTTAGAGTCAGCAGTCGGGCTAATTGATGAATTTATCACTGCTCAAATTGTCGTTCAACGCTTGACAGAAGTGATAGATTCTACCCCAGAAGATGAAAATGACTTTAAAAAACCTTGGGCAGAAATTTCTGGCAATGCAGATATTAGTTGTTCTCAAATTAACTTCCATCATCCTGGTAGAACTGACCTGTTAGAAAATTTTTCTTTAACTATTCCTGGTGGTAAAGTAATAGCCTTAATCGGTCAATCTGGTTGTGGTAAAAGCTCTCTTGGCAAATTAATTACTGGTTTATATCACGTTCAATCTGGTAATATCCGTTATGGCATATATAACCAGCAAGATTTATCTTTAGAATGTTTGCGGCAGCAAGTCGTATTAGTTCCTCAAGAACCTCATTTTTGGAGTCGTTCGATTGTAGGAAATTTTCACTTCAGTTATCCCAACATTAATTTTGAGCAGATAGTCAAAGCTTGTAAAATTGCTGGTGCAGATGAATTTATTAGCAAATTACCTGATAAATATCAAACTGTTTTAGGCGAATTTGGTGCAAATATTTCTGGCGGACAAAGGCAGAGATTAGCTATAGCTAGAGCAATTGTGACTGACCCACCTGTATTAATTTTAGACGAATCTACAGGCGCTCTTGACCCAGTAAGTGAAACTCAAGTTTTAGATAGATTAATTGAACAGCGTCAAGGTAAAACCACAATTATGATTAGCCACCGTCCTCAAGTTATCAAACGGGCTGATTGGATTGTATTGCTTGAAGATGGGCGCTTAAAAATTCAAGGAACTCCAGAAGAATTACGTCATGTCCCTGGAGAGCATTTAAGCTTTCTTGATGAGATTTATTCTTCTAATAATGATAATGGATTGAAATCTTCTTTAGTTTTTCGGAATTAATTAATGCTTATTAGACATTTTAGAGATATTTATAACTTATGATTAGTAAGTCTCAAACAAATTTTTTACCCTTAGTTCAAAACAATGAATTTCTCCCACCAATTAGTCGTTGGACTACATTTGGCGGACTATTTATCGTGTTTGCCTTGTCGTTAGCTGTTCCTGTGGCTGCGGTTGCTAAATATAAAGTTACGGTGAGTGGACAAGCGGTTGTCCGTCCTGCGGGTGAATTGCCAATTGTGCAGGCGGCGACAGAAGGACAGGTAATGCAGATTTACGTCAAAGAAAATCAAACACTGCAAAAAGGAGATACAATTGCTACTATTGATGACTCTCGATTGCAAACCAAAAAAAACCAGCTGCAAACCAATATTCAACAAGCTAGGTTACAACTAATTCAAACCGTTCCCCAAATAAATGCAATCGATAGTCAAATTCGAGCCGAGAGCGATCGCACCAATCGGACTATCGCCTCTGCTAAAGCTGAATTGCAGGGACGCGATCGCGATCATCAAGACAAAAAAATTACCAGTATCACTGAACTCCAAGAAGCATCAGCCAATGTCAAAATGGCTCAAGAAGAATTATATGCAGGGCAAGCACAGTTACAATCAGCATTAGCTAATCTCCACGCAACTGAGGCGGCTTTAGGAGCAGCGACATCAAAGCAGAACCGATATGAAAGTGTTGCTAAACAAGGGGCATTATCCCGCGATCAATTAGAAGAAGTACAGCTGGCTGTCAAACAGCAACAACAAGCTGTACAGGCGCAAAAAGCCACTTATAAAGCCCAAGAAAAAACAAATGAACGGCTAAAACAAGCTGTTAATGGGGCTATTGCGAAACGCGATCGCGCTCAAGCAGTTCTCAACCCAAGCAATGCAGAGGTAGCAATGGCGACTGAACGCATTGCTCAAGAAAAAGCCTCTGGCGAAGTGAATAAAGCATCGTTAGAAAGAGAACTTCAAGCACTTATAAAACAGAAAATTGAAACGGAAAAACAATTAGAGCGCGATACTAACGAATTCAAGCAAGCTGAAATTGACCTGAAGCAAACTACTATTACCGCTACAGCAGACGGGATTATTTCCAAGCTCAATTTGAGAAACCCCGGTCAAACTCTCCGGGCTGGAGAGGAAGTTGTCCAAATTGTTCCTAGTCATGCACCTTTAGTTATCAAAGCAGCTATCGGTTCTGAGGAAAAAGGTAAGATAAAAGTCGGTCAAAAGGTGCAAATGCGAGTTAGTGCTTGTCCTTATCCTGATTACGGTACTCTCAATGGCGTTGTCAAAGCGATTTCCCCGGATGCTGTTAGGTCGCAAAAAAACGATGCAGATGCTGATACGAACTCTATTCCAAAAGCAACTGCTGTAGGTGCTTTTTACGAAGTCACAATTGAACCAGAGAAACTTGCTTTAGGTCGCAGTACAAAGAAATGTCAAATTCAGTTGGGTATGGATGGCAAAGTTGATATTATTACCCACGAAGAAACTGTACTGCAATTTGTACTCCGCAAAGCAAAATTAATGACGGATTTTTGAGATCGTCAATCGCCAAATTGACGTTATTTTTCAGTTGTAAAGGAAAATTTTATTCAACTAAGGGTTATGAAATCATGTCCGCTTGATTGCTTATTAAACTCGAAGAACCCCACCCCGCCAAAGCTATGCTTTGTCTCCCCTCCCCGCAAGTGGGGAGGGGTTGGGGGTGGGGTTCTTTTATTATGGATATGAAATTGTGAAAAATTCCTGACGGCGTTGAATCAACACTACAACAACACCGCTTGCAACCACAGCAAAGGCAGAAGGAATAAATGGCAACCATAACCCTTGTTTTAAAAGAGCGATCGCACAAGCTCCATATAAAATGATAGCGATCGCAAATATAGCGCATCCCTTATTGAGTAGTGAATGACGCACGTGCCAAACAATCAATCCAGACACACTCGACCATCCCCATATCCAGAGAATGTCGCACCAAAAAGGCAAAACCCCAAGAATTGGACGTTTGTCTAAAACTGCACTCAAAATTTGGCTGACCATTTGCGCTTGTATAAATATGCCTGGTATTTCCTGGTAAGGTTGCTGTGCAGCTGAGTATGGAGTTGACCAAGTATCGCTGATAGTGTTAGCTGTCACTCCTATGAGAACAACCTTATTTTTTAAAAAAGTATAGTTAACTTTATCATTTAGTACATCTGCTAAAGAAACTCTTTGATAATCTGCATTACGGTAGTTGACAAGTATTTGAATTCCACCTAAATCAACTCTTTGTTGATAGCCACCACTCCGACCAGGCTTTAAACGTTTAAATACTTTAGAACCAAATTGTATATAATTTTCATTTAAATTAGGTTGAATATTTTCGTAAGATAAATAACGAGCAGCTAATTGTAACGAGAGCGAGTAAGGCGTTGTACAAACAGACGAAGGCTCTTGTGCCATCATCATAATTTGGCGACGAACGATACCATCTGGATCTTGAATTGCATCAGTAAAACCCTGACGTTCTATAGGGACTTCAAGAGGTGGTTTAACACCTTGGGGGTCGTGTTTACGATCTCTGCCTTTACAGACAACTACCACATTTTCTTTGCTCAGTTCAGTGGGGAGTTGTATTGGTTTTGATTCATTTGGGGGGTCAGCAAAATCTCTATAAATATCCAGTCCAATGACTCGCGGTTGATACTTTTGTAATTTGTTGAGTAATTGAGCTAACGTACTATCCGAAATAGATTTCACTCCTGTGGTCGTCTCTTGTCGGGATTGAATATCTTTTTCAGTAACTTCAACAACGAGCAATCTTGGATCTAAATCTTCCTTTGGTCGCAGGACGAAGATTTGGTCAAAAGTTTGCAGTTCAGCCTTCTCAAAAACCCTCAAGTATCTCAAACCTATCGTTGAAAGAGTCACAATAGCAGTAATCAGCAGTACAGTCCCAAGTCTGCACTTTCGAGTTGCAATTGTGCTTTTGGTCTTTGCAATTGAAATTGTGCTTTGAGTCGAAACTTCGTTGCGAGTCTCAGTGTCACCCAAACCACCGCGCAGTTCTTGCCAAGTTGTAGGAACAGTTGTAGGATTTTGGCAAATCACTGGCAACCAACTAGCACAAGGGAAGTTATTCTCCAACCCTTGAAGTCGCTCTCGCGCTTCTCGCACAGCCAGATAAAATGGTTTATTCTCTGTAAAAGCGACAAGAAAGTTTTTCAAAAACTCCTGTGCGACTAAATCTGACACCCCTTCGCGCATCACAATCATTTGGGGAATGTTCAAATCAGCCAAATTTCGTGCCAAACCAATGCCATCACAGGAATTGAAAATTGCTAGTTTTAAACCGTGTGTAATTGCTGTCTTAAGTGCATTTTTAAATTGAGAAATTGTTAAACTTTCGCTTTGATTAATGTAAATTTCCCCTATTTCTCCACCTGCAATACTAGCACTATGTCCGGCAAAAAATAGAATATCCCAATACTGATTCCACAGCTGCTCATCAAGTTCTTTTCGTGTAGGTTCGACAAGAAACGTAGTTTGAGTATCTGTTAAACTTTGCAACCAAGAACGGTCTTTATCAATATCAATACCGAAACTGTTACCAAGAATTGCTAGAATCTTGACTTGAACTGTGGTAGATTTTTGCACAACTTGAGGAGATGCATATTCATGATTACTCAAAGCTAATTCGGCTTTCGGGTAATCCTCAAAAAAATTCCACAGATGCCACGGTAACCGATGCAGTAAAGCTATATTTGTTTCAAAAATAACTCTAATTTCATCATCTCGACTGAGTACAGTTCTTAACTGTCGTTCAATATTTTGGAAGGATTCAGATTTTAACCAAGCATTGATATGTATTTGTAACTGATGACACACTTCATCGAAATCGTTCACAGAAATATTGGTAATATCTTGTGAATGCACTTTTATACGTTGATTGTTGCCCAAACGTTGATGGATAGCTTCGTAGAGTAACTTCCATCTGCTGTAGAGTTCGGAAAGTTCTGGTATTGCTGGTAGACTCCCTGTTATTTTAAATAATTGGTTATTGTGCCAAAGTTGAGCCGTGACAACAGGAAATCCTTTATTTAAGTCTCCTCCCAACAAGCTGAAGATGACTAGCTGACTCATTTGTTTTTTGTTGTTTGTCCTTATTTAATGACCAATGACCAATGACTAGTGACTAAATAACGAAATTTTCTCTTATCTGGTGACTATCAAAAGTAATTTGGATGCTAAAACATTCTCCTATTTCTCCATCAAAGCCTTTCAATTGTATGTAGTTATCTTGTTCTCTTGCTTGCACTTCCTGAATAATTTCCTCTGACTCTAAAACCAACGCTAACTTGATATTAACAGGTAGATATTCTCCATTAGCAGGATGTAGTTGCACACGAATACTAACTTGTTGGCTATCCTCTGGTATGAAGGCAACTAACAGCACCACTTTTTGAGACTCTATTTCCATTCCCAAATCAATCAGCTTGGCTCGTTTGATACTACCAACACTTAATCCAGAGCTACTCCTGAAATTAAAAGCTAGACTACTGGAACCTGACTGCAAAAATGTTTCTATTGCTTCCCAAGCATTGTCGTATATACCTTCTAGCCAACGACTTAGATTCACTCGCACTTGCGATGATTGTGGCTGCTGCCGTTGTTGGTACAAGCGCTGCCGCCACTGCTCATTTTCTATTAGCGCTCCCCAAGTTACAAATGGTACTGCCAATCTAGAGAAACGAAAAGAGGCATTGCCTAACTGTTGCACCAGATTTTCTGCTTGCTCGGTAGATAATTGTGGTAATGGAGCTACAGCCGCTTTCATCTCTTCTGTTCTGCAAAATTGGTAGCTCAAAGAGAAAGCATTGAGGTCTTTTGTCAAATGCCGTGCATCCATACAATAAGTCCTATCCACTGAGTCATAGTGAGCCAGAGATTTTAGTTCTTTATGGGTTGTGTAACCCCAAATTCGTACCCACTCGCCATCCGGTTTGACTTGCACTGCTAAATAGTAGTCTGCTGCCCAACTAGGAATATCTACCCATTCCTGAGAGACTTCTAAGTCGCGATCGTCAATGGCTTCACTGGGGATTAACGCGACTCGCCTTCCCTCTAACAAAATTACTGTGCCATTGACAAATTCCCAAAAAGCTAAAGTACCGGGGAAACTGTACCAAACACTCGCTTTTGGAAAATCTTCAGTTGAGATCCAATCCAAGAAGGCATGGAGACAAATTTGATTTATGTAAGCGCACCAGCGACTACTAGACGTGGCATAAACCTGGCTTTGCTGCCAGGATTGCGCCTGAATTATTGGTGATATTTCTAATAACCATTCTCTTGGATCTGCAAACGCACAAGTCATTTTTACTACCTTGTGAAAATTAAGGTTTTATGTTGTACCACCATACTGGTTTCTCAACCATTCTTCCAAAGCAAGACTCATATCTTTAATTTGGTTGGAATTAACAGAAATATTCAAATCCTGGCTCCACTTAATCAGTGCTGCAAGTATTGATTCTCTACCTTTAACCAGTTTGCGAGACACCGTAGGCTGACTCATCTGCAACTGTTGTACGATCTGCTGCTGAGTCAGTCCCTGTTTGTAGTAAAGCTTAAGTACTTCTTGGGATTGTACATCTAGACTCTGTAAAGCTTTTAACAATACACCAGACATCTGAGATATTTGGTTTTGTCGATTTTGGACATCCTCTTCGGCTATCATATCAGCCATTGGTGAGTCAGAGGATGGGTCTGGCAAATCAAACGTTACTGTCGTGTCATCATTTTGCTTGAAAGCATTTAGAGATTTCACAGGTGGAAATAGATAAGCACGCACGTAGAGAGCTGTTTGCTTTAACCATTGTTCAATTGTCTGTGCGTTGCGTTGCTCAGTAGGTTGAGTAATTTGGCTTTGGCGTTGGTGGTTGTAGAGGTTGGCAATAGCTTCCCATAGTTGGCGATTCGGTTCTGGTAACTGACTGGTATTTCCTGGTTGGTTTTGGATGTAAAGTTCTTTGAAACAAGTCCAAGCTAAATGATATTGAGCAATTGCACTTTGTGATAATCCAGCTTCACGAAGAGCTTCACTAAGCAGCTTTTTGCTCACTTTGCGTAACAACGCCCAATTGGTGCAAATATCAGCTTCCTTACGTTGACGTAAAATATCTTTCAGCCGACTGGGCATTGCCATGATGGCATAAGCTTTTAAGCTAGAAGATTTTTCTGGGTTGAAGTCTTTAAGAATTGTTTCGACTTCTGCGATCGCCATTTGGAAGTAATCAGCGAGCAGGTATTGGTTGAGAGTAAAAAATTTAGCAACTGTTTTTGAAGCCGCCCAATAACAAGGTTCTTGTAAATAAGCTAACAAATGCATTCTGGCAAGATTATTGCAGCCAAAACGCCACTGCTTCTGCCAGTAAAGCGCCCAAAAGTTTTCTGATTTAAGTGCTAATGACGAATGCTCTAAGTGATTTAGAATATTTCTATACAGTTTCGGATCGGTCAACCATTTGCTAAATCTGCCTTTTTCCATCTGTACGAATGTTGAAAACATATCCGTAATTTCTTGGCGGGGAAGCATGAGCAATTAAAAATATAAACTGACGGAACTGAAGCAAATAAGTAGGTGGGTACAAATAAAAATAACTATGTAAATAAAACTAAAACGCCTAAAAGTCTCTTACCTTTGGCATAGCTGCCTTGTCTCAAGGATAAATATCCACGCATACCTACTTATCACCTAACGATAAGATGATATCCTACATAGGGTAGCGACTAATAATCCCACTCAATTTCTGGACATTCCACCAGAAACAGTAATCTGCTCAAAAAGGGTTGCCGTTTCATCAAAATAAATTGGATAATCTTTTTTACTAGCTAAAGCTGTCACACCGTCACGGATGTATCCTGTTAGTGGCTAAACTTCCTTCAGGGCAACTGTCTCAACTTTGCGGTTTCTTTAAATCCGCGCCAAGGCTTTTAAGTCCAACTGAGCGTTTCCAGGTATAACAGCAAAACAGACACCTGTTGTGTCACCTCTGATTACTAGAGTTTTATAGCAGGAGGCAGAAGGCAGGAGGCAGCAGGCAGGAGGTAAAAGTATTACTATTCCCAATACTGCTCGCTTTGTGCATTTTTA
>NZ_CAWUDO010000172.1:0-10935 GCF_963920935.1 Nostoc sp. CCY 9925
ATGATAACTTTTTTGAATTGGGCGGCGATTCAATTCTTGGTATTCAAATTATCTCCAGAGTACGAGAGCTATTTCAAGTGGATCTGCCGTTGCACTACGTCTTTGAATACCCAACTATTGCAGACTTTGCCACTGCCGTTGAACAAAGCCGTCAAAATGCTGATGAGCATCTTGAAATCCTACCACTAACCCGGATTCATAACAAAAACTGAGAAAATAGGGGTCAAAAACTGCTAAAACTGATAGGGTGATCATTGGTGACAAGTTAAGGAAAAGAAAAAATTGTCAAGGGTAGTATTTGCAAAGGTCAAAAATAGTGAGAAATTCAATCTAGACAAGTAATTGAGCGATTGAGTCCAGCCATGACCCCCAAAATCGAGATTTAGGTATTATCAAACAGAAACGAAACCCTAATGTTAAGTTAATTGTCGCTCCTTTTCCCGATCTTCAACGAGGGTCTGACCAGTTTTTTTTCAACAATTCTCTGAAAGCCTCTTGACAAAACAGTTACAGGCTTAACTTGTAACCAATGTACTTATCCCTTCCTAATTCTACTAACTAATTGGCTCCTAGCTTGACCATGAATACGAAAGCCAAGCCAAGTACAAAACGGCGTTGTTCCGTGAATAGGGAAAAATGGTAAATTTTACTTGTCCCCATTTCACACCCACTTTGAAACTGGGCTGCCAGTTTGATCATGAACACGAAAGCCAAAGCCAGCTATAAAGTTTGTAACTGGAAAGAATACGATTCAGCGCTAAAGCTTCGAGGCAGCATTACTTTCTGGGTAAATGAGGAGGTGGTCGAGCAATGGCGAAACGAAAATAAAACCGGACGAAAGGGAGCCTCCATTTATTATAGCGACGTTGGGAACGATTCAATCGGTATTTCATCTACCGGGACGACAAGCAGAGAGGTTTTCGGAGCAGGGCGGCCGCGTAATGTCAATAAGTAAAGTCTATTCTCAATAGAGCTAAAATTAATGTCATTAACTCTTGCTTATTGCGAAAATTTTAGGCGACCGCTTTGGGGCTTCAAAAATAATCAAGCGCGAAAGGAAAGATTTTTTCGTTGGTTCTTAACCTACGTTGTGATCAAGAGTAATTTAGATGCGTTTGCCCTAAGACTTTGGCAAACTATCTAAGCAAAAGTTGAAAAAAAAAGGATATTTACAATGAGTACTGAAAAATCTGGATTCAAGGAAGCATTTGACCTAATTTTTGAACAAGTGAGAGAGGATATAAAGAGTAATTTAGTTGCGGCAGAAGCAGGCATCGTACTACCGGAGTCCACAGCAGTAAAGGAACAGCTAAAAATATCCGGAACTGCTGACGTTTATGAAAGTCTGGATGAAAATGGGAATTATCATTTTGAAGCGTCACAGTATCTGAGGGGAGGAACTGTAATACTAACAATAACGATATTATCACCGGATAATACATATACTGCCAAGCTATGGTCTAGTGGTGGGGGAGGTAGACAATGGGACAATATGTATATCAATCAAAAAGAATCAGCAATTATAAATATGAATTTCTGGTCGAAGACAACGGTCAAATTAGAGGTGCATGCTAGTAGGGCGAGAAACGTAGGATTTTATGCACGTATAGGCTATACTAAGCTAATCAGCCTTTAACCCTCTTCTGTCACTTTCCGGGTATTCTGAATAAAAGAAGAAAAAAAGAAAACCCTAAAAGGAAAGCGGAGCAATGGATGTAGAGTTACAAATCCTGAAACATTTAGCCATTTAGCCAGAGATGCTCCCCCAACAGTTGCGCTCGTAGATGAATATTGTGCAGAGTATAAAGACCTGTTCAAAGAAGTAAGAAATTATGAATGCTTTAAATATTTACACTTAGGAATAATTTCTCCAATTAAGTAAGTGGGCATCAAAAAAGTCAGCTATGTTAAGATATATAATACGGAGAGTGCATCTATAAGGTGATTTGTGTATGGGCGCACGTTTAAGGGTATTTTTGACTCAAGAGCAAGACCAAACCTTGCTAAATCTTAGAGACTATTTATAAAGTAAATATAAAGGCAAATAGGAAAAGACTGTTGGAAAGATAGGATACATAAAATATAGTGTATTTACATAGCTACTCATGGCACGAAAGTCTTACCCCACAGACTTAACTGATATGGAGTGGGAAATCTTGGCCCCATTGATTCCAGCAGCCAAAGCAGGAGGGCATCCACGCACAACAGATATGCGTGAGATATGCAATGCTATCTACTATCACTTAAAAACGGGATGCCAATGGAATATGCTTCCAGGGGAGTTTCCACCCAGTTCAACAGTTTACAGTTACTACCGCAAATGGCAGCGCAAG
Organism: Nostoc sp. CCY 9925; assembly: GCF_963920935.1. NCBI lineage: Bacteria > Bacillati > Cyanobacteriota > Cyanophyceae > Nostocales > Nostocaceae > Nostoc > Nostoc sp. CCY 9925. The sequence continues at coordinate 2,334 of NZ_CAWUDO010000172.1, forward strand.
GGAGTCTGGGAAAAACTAAACCATACACTGCGCGGCCAAGTTCGCACAAAACTGGGTAAATCAACACAACCTACCGCGATCGCCGCAGATAGTCAGTCGGTAAAAACGGCTGAAAAAAGGGGGATGTGTACGGCTTTGATGGTGGCAAGCTAGTCAAAGGAAGGAAACGCCAGACAATCGTTGATAGCCTTGGTCTCTTGCTCAAAGTGGTTGTGAGTGAAGGCAATGCCCCTGAAAGATTGCTTGCTGCCTATGCTTTGATGGAACTGGTGGAGGAACGCCCAGAATTATTAGAAAAAGTTGAAGTTTTATGGGTTGACTCTGGGTATGACGGTGATAAGTTTGCCCTGGCTGTTTGGTTGATGATTCAAGCTCATGTTGAGGTCATGCGCCGTGCTGGTAAAGAGTTTGAAGTTTTACCCAAGCGTTGGGTAATAGAAAGAACATTTGCCTGGTTTAACCAGTACCATCGTTTGAGTAAGGATTACGAGCGTCTCCCTGAAATGAGCGAAGCTGCCATATATGCCGTTATGACTCGTATTATGTTACGTCGTCTAGTATGACTTGAATGAAAAAATGAGCTAATTGTGAACCATAAAATGAGCCATAATTAACGACAAAATAAGCTTTATGGGAGAAAGCGAAATAAAACTTTGCAATCAAATAATGAGCTAAAGTAGATTTTCTGCACCATAATATGAACATAAGTTGAAAAAACCGCTAAGGACAAAACCCCAATCAAACAAACAGCTTTTAGCAGTATAAAAATCAACTTTCATCCCAAAATATGATTCAAAATCACCAAGATATGCTTCACTCCTCCCGTAATCAGTAATATAGGCTTGTGTAGTGAAACCCCAAAACTGCCTTTAAATATAGGGTTTTGGGGGGAGTGAAGAAAAAAATCAGCACAAACACACACCTATCACCTGTGGCATCAATGAACTCCTCTGAATTTGACCAATGGTGTTCCCAACAGCAACTAACGGCACAGACAAAAGACCTAATTGCCACAATCAGGTCAGCCCCACCCTCACGGAGAGTACAAGGACGCGCCAAAAACGTCAGCGGAGTTTACCCCAGCCGGAAAATGGGTCAAACCATCCAATTTGAAAGCCACACCGTAGAACTGTGGGCAATCTACCAAATGGAACACGACCCAGACGTATTAGAGTTTTACGACCAGCCACCCCCCTTCAAAATCCAGTACCAAAACAAAACAGGGCGAAAAATAGGTCACTACCATACCCCAGACTTCTTCGTGTTGAGAACGTCGGGAGCAGCCTGGGAAGAATGGAAAACCGAAACCGAACTCAAACGACTAGCCGAAAAATACCCTGGACGCTACCAAAAAACTGCCGACGGGAAATGGCACAGCCCACCGGGAACAGCCCATGCCTCTTCTTATGGACTCAAATACCACATCCGCACCGATAGCGAACTGCATCCCATCTTCACCCAAAACCTCATCTTCCTAGAAGACTATCTGAGATTCAACACCAACATCCCCCAAACCATCACAGAACAAATACTCACCGCAATCCAAGCCAACCCCGGAATCACCATAACCGCCACACTTGCTTCAATACCCGGAGTCAGAGCTAACGACATCTACGCCATGATAGCCACAGAACAACTCTACGTAGACCTGTATGCAACACCCCTAGTAGAACACTGGCGAGTACAACTATATCCAGATCAACAAACCCATCAAGCCTACATACATCTAGCCATAACAACACAGCATCATCAACAAATACCCGCACCCGCAGCACTCTTACCTTCCACAATCCTGCTATGGGACTCTAAGCCCTGGACATTAGTAAACTTTGGCGAAACTACCACCACACTCCTACCCGAAATTGGACAACCCATCCAAATACCAACAGCATATTTCCTGCAACTATTGGAAAGCGGCAACATCAAAATTCAAACCTCAGAAAAACAAGCATCCATCAATAATGCAGTCCAAGCACTTATGGATGCCGCCTCTCCGAGCGACCTCAGCCAAGCAAATCACCGATATCATCTAGTACAAGCCTATATTCAACGCCACGCAGATATCTACAAAGATATTCCTGCCAGTACCTTGAAACGATGGGTAAAACAGTTTCGAGAAGCCGAAACCAAGTATGGTTGCGGTTACGTTGGTTTACTGCCACCTACAAACAGTAGAGGAAATCGTCAACCCAAAGCACCCACAGGTGGTAGCGAATTACTAAATAAATTTATTACTGAACACTTCGAGACACCAAGACAAGCACCAGCAGCTTCAGTATATAGGTTATATGTAAGAGCTTGTAACGAATTAAATATACAACCCCTAAGTTCTCGTACCTTTTATCACCGCCTCAAACAGCGACCAATCCACGAACAAACCAAAAAACGTCAGGGCGCAAAAGCCGCATACCCAACAGAACCAACAATCTTAGAACTAGCCCTAACCACGCCCCGACACGGAGACAGACCCTTTGCCATCACCCACATTGACCACACCCAACTAGACATTGAACTACGCTCAATCGCCACAGGACGGAACTTAGGAAGACCTTGGCTAACATTACTCATTGATGCCTATTCCCGACGTATCCTCGCCCTTTATCTCACCTTTGACCCACCTTCTTACAGGTCTTGCATGATGGCACTACGGTCTTGTGTCCAGCGATTTGGTCGTTTTCCTCAAGCCGTAGTCGTAGATGGAGGCAAAGAATTTCATAGTATCTACTTTGACACCCTACTAGCACGCTACCACTGCATCAAAAAAACCAGACCCGGTGGCAAACCACGTTTTGGTTCAGTCATTGAACGATTATTCGGCACAACAAATACCGAGTTTGTATACAACCTCTTAGGTAACACCCAAGCCAGCAAACAACCACGACAAATTACTTCCTCTGTTGACCCCAAACAACAAGCCGTGTGGACATTGGCAGATTTATATACTTACCTCACTGAGTGGGCATACACCATTTATGATACCAGTGAGCATGATTCCCTGGGGGCAACACCATTGCAAGTTTATACCGATAGATTGCTGATAGCGGGGGAACGAGAACACCGACACATCGCCTACAACGAAGACTTTCTCATGGCCACACGTCCCAGTACAGCTAAAGGAACGGCTAAAGTCCAGCCGGGACAAGGAATTAAAGTCAATTACCTTTATTACTGGAGCGATGCTTTCCGTAATCCCGCCGTTGAGAAAACCAAAGTTCCCGTGCGCTATGACCCCTTTGATATGGGTGTAGCTTATGCCTATCTGGAAGGACGTTGGGTAAAATGTATTTCCCAGTATTACAGCACCTTTGTGGGACGTACAGAGAAAGAAGTGCTGTTAGCCGCAGAGGAAATCAGAAAAAAAGACAAGGGTAATTCCGTTAGTACGAATATCTCAGCTAAACGATTAGCGGATTTTATTGCCAAAGCGCAAGAGCATGAAACGCTGCTATTGCAAAGATTACGGGATTTAGAAGCCAAAAGTGTACGGGAAAATTTAACATCTTTAGGACAAGGTGTACCGTCTGTTTCCCCCCTACAAGTTATACCACAGTCCATAGCAGTCCCACCCAACAGCAAAGATATCGCCATTCGACATGAGTCGGAAAATGTCCAACTTTTGGATGTCACAAAACTGCCTATCTTTGAGGAATACAGGTAATGTCCAACTGTTTTAGCGGGAATCTTTCAGAATTAGCACAGTCCCAACTCAACCAATTTAAAGAATATGCGATATCTCATCCCCAATTGGCGCAAGTGGATATGTTGCTGATGGGTGCAATTCGTGAACCGGCGGGGTTTGCTCATGTCCTGGTGTATGGCCCTTCTGGTGTGGGAAAGACGACAATGATTCGGCAAATTACTAGACGCTTAAGTGGGACTATTGTTGACCAGAATAGTGTTCTTTCGTCTGGCTATCGCAATGGTAATGTTTCTCCAATGCCACTGTTACTGGTAGAAACGCGACCTCCTGATGGTGGGGTGTTTAATCGCGCTGATTATTACCGCACAGCACTGAGGTTGTTAGGAGAGCCATTTTATGAGCGGCGGATGATGGTGGATATTGATGCCGAGCAGACTTGGGAGAAAAGCTGACTTTGGAACGGTTGCATGAACATACTCTGTCGCTGGCTCAGTGTGAGCGGATGGCGATAGAGGCGACTGAGGGAGAACAAAAACTTTGTTATATGGAAAGTCGCCGCGAACATTTATGGCATTTGTTACAGATGGGGATGACTTCGACTTCTGTTCCTGGTGGGATTGTGGATTTATCACCTCTAGTAAAGTCTACTGTTGCACCTGTTTCTTCTTCTGCTACCTCTAAATCAACTCGAAAAAAACGTTCTGACCCAGAGACGGTACAGGCTGATACTCCTAATCCAGTTTCAATGGCTAGTAGCCCGGAACCAAAGAAGAAGCAAACTCGAAAAAAGAAGGAAGCCCCTGTGGCAGTTACGGAAACAATGCAGGACAGCCAAGAAACAACGCAGGATACTCAAACTTCTATGACTGAGGTAGCATTCGTACAAACTCAGCCTAAGAAAAGACAAACTCGCAAGAAAAAGGAATCTCCTGTGGTGGTAACGGAAACGACACAGCATACACTCAGTTCTGTGACGGAGACAGCAGAAGTGCAAACCTCACCCAAGAAGAGACAAACACAGCATAAGAAGGATACTGCTGTAGTTTCAGAGGAAATGCCACAAGCTACACCTTCTAAGAATGAGGTAATATCTTTAACAACTGAGTCGGAAAATGTTGAAGCAGTTCCCAAGAAAAATGGACGTAGAAATGTTGGACAACGCAAGCCACAGCGAGATCAGGTTGGGGAGTAGGTAGAAAATTTACAATCTTTTGCTCAATAGAGTGATGAATTGATTCAGAGCCTTTTGGGTTGTTTTGTACTTCTAGGATTGTTTACCTAATTTTAGTTCCTGTAACACTTGGTCTCGTAAAACTTCAAGTTCTGTCATGTTGGGCGGTGTTGGTGTATGCGTTTGAGCCATGTCTGGTTGTTGAGCTTGATTCTTATTTCCCCGTGTAATACACGGAAAGGGGTCAACTTCAACCCGTGTATTACTTGGTAGGTCGTTGCTTAGAGCGATTTCTTCTAAATAATCTGCCCTTGTCATTCCTAAGCACTCAGCGGCGATCCCCAATGCTTTCCAGGTGTCATCAGTCAGTCTCAATGAGCGGACTTGACGATAATCATCGTTTTTGAGGGTAAATTTCCCTTGAATATCTCGTCTCAGCATAACCTTTACCGTGTAATACAGCGTTAGGGTAACAAAACCGTGTATTACATGGAGAAAGGAGTTTTCTACTTTCACTATTTTTGCGAAGTATAAAATGAATATCTGTTTTGTGAAGCATAAAGTGAGCTAAAAGCCCATTTTTTCATTCAAGTCACATCTAGCCGTCTAAAGATTTACTTTATAAATGGTCTCTAATTCTTGACTCTCTTGATAATATTAATTGTCTATCAGATTTACTTCGACAGCAAGGAATTGGTGATTACATTGGGCGTATAACTGGCCCTGCACCCAAAAAAGATAGACAAAGGGCTATGCAGTGTCAAATTATTTTGGCCACTAGCACTGTAGATGTAGGATTTAACTTTCAAAGACATTCTGAACCGAAACGGCAAAATTTAGATTGGTTGATTTTTTCAGCACGCGATCGCGCCGCATTTTGGCAGAGAATTGGTAGAGTAGGGCGTGTTTTGGGTAAATCTGAAACTAATATTCAATCAGAAGCTATTGCTTACTTACCTGCTAACGCTTGGGAAGAAGGTTTAACTTCTTTAGATACTACTGGGGGACGTACAGCGCTAAAAGAGGTACTTGATACACTTCCTTGTTTGGATAAGCCTTTTTTAACAGCTTACTGGCGTTCAGAAGCATCTCTAGAAATCGCACGTCCTTTATCGGAATTTGAAGAAGCTTTGCAAAATCTTTCAGGTGCTGAATTAATTCCTAAATTATTTGAGACTCTACAATCTGTATTGGGAGGAAATCACACTTGGGAAGACTATCGTTATAGAATCAAAGTTTTACGAGGTGCTGAAAACATTGCTAAAGAGTCTTTAGAAAAATTAAAAAAAGATTGGAAATATATCAAAGGCGGTCAGGCTTTCGTCAAAACCTATATCAAGGTAAAGTCTCCTGAAGAGTCGGATGATTTACAAGCTGGACGCATAACCTTAGAAGCATACGAGGATGTGTTTAAAAAACATGAAATATTAGCTGAACTAAAAGAATTTGCTGAGGTTTTTAGTACAAGCTATGCACCATTATTTAGCTTTCGTTATAGTCTCTTTGAAAATTTGCCAATTCGTGACCCGCATAATTTAGTTGCAGATGAATCTGAAGAAACACAGTTAGAACCTTTTCATCTATTACGTTATTACGAATTTGCTCAAAATGGTGACTTTATCGAAATCAAAAGTCGTGCTACCGAAACCTATAAACTAAGCTTTAGAATGCGTTATATTGGTAGCCGACAAGAGTTTGTTAATACGCAGCTAAATAAACTAACAGCTTTTAAAAATTGTAAAGTTATCCGTAGTATTGGAGAAGCAGTACGACCAACGCCTGAATTACAGGCATTATCAAAATACTTGTTACCAGGAGTAATTATTTGTCCCAGAGCTAATGCTGCTGCTATTTTCCAATTACGTAAACAAGGAATTATTTCCTATCCCATAAATATTGTTTGCAATGATGGTGAAAGACAATATGAGTTTTTAGCAGGATTGTCAGGAATCTTAACAATGGCAATGAAGTTTAAACAGTTACGTCTCCCAGATGATGAAGTTTTTATTGCATGATAATAGACTTCCAAGTAATAAAGTTCTTGTATCAATGGTACGAAAATGCTTAGTCTAGATTAAGAAAATAAAGTATGCCTCACAGCCTTGTCCTTAACCTCATTCCCGAATCTCCGATTTATCCCGATTTTTTGACTGGTAGACATCTCCACGCCTTATTTCTGAACCTTGTCAGTTTTGTCGATAAATCTTTGGGAGACTATCTGCACACCTCTAAGGCAGATAAAGCCTTTACTCTCTCACCATTGCAAATACAACGACAACACAAACAATCTCAACATATCTTGCAAATTAGTCATCAAAAACCAATTCCGGCTGGTACTACCTGCTGGTGGCGTATCTCCTTGCTTGATGACACCTTATTTAGCAAGCTGACTCCACTATGGCTGAATCTTAACCCCAATCGCCCTTGGCATTTGGGTTCTGCAAATTTGCATATTACCAGTATTGAAGGCACGCCCCAATCAATCCAACCTTGGGCTAATGCTTGCAGCTATACACAATTGTATGAGAAAGCATCAGATAGCGATTGCACCCTCAATTTTACCATTGCTACACCTGTATCATTTCGTCAAGGTGGATATGATAACGTTCTCCCCGTGAAAGAATCTGTTTTTAACAGCCTCCTTAGTCGCTGGAACAAATATAGTGATAGAGAAATTTCTGGTATTCCCATTGAATCAATTTATGCAAGTGCTTTTGATATTAATACTGAGGTTATAAGCAACTATGAAAGTAAGTTTATAGGTTGTGTTGGCAACATTAGCTATCGAATTTTGGGAGATGTTGAAACCTTGGCAATTAAGCAAATTAATACCTTAGCCAATTTTGCCTTGTATGCAGGATTGGGGCGTAAAACAACGATGGGGATGGGGATGGTACGCCGAGTATAAAATTTTTGATTTTGGATTGTGAAATAGCTAGTTAATCAAAGATATGAATGAAAGTGATTACATTCCTATTGCTGCTTTAAATCAATATGCTTACTGTCCACATCGCTGCTGGCGAATGTTTTGTGCAGGAGAATTTATTGATAATCAATACACAATTGAAGGTACAAGTTTACACGATCGAGTTCATACAGTTGGTGAAGGAAACCGCGAAGAAACTTGGCAAATAAGGGCGATTTGGTTGAAATCCAATAAATATAACCTCATCGGCAAATCAGATTTAATTGAATTAGAAAATGGTGAATTGTATCCAATTGAGTATAAACGAGGGCGCAAAGGCGAATGGGATAACGATGAATTACAAGTTTGCGCTCAAGCCTTGTGTTTAGAAGAAATGACAGGTAAATCCATCAGTAATGGTTACATCTATTATGCACACTCCCACCAACGTCAACTAGTCGAGATTTCAGAACAATTGCGTCAAAGTGCGATCGCTACTATTGAAGCTGTGCAAACACTGTTAGTTACAGATGCAATACCTAAAGCTATCAAATGCAAACGGTGTGATGGATGTAGTTTATATTCTCACTGTCTACCACAGGCTGTAGAAAAAGTAGGGCGCTATCAAGAAGATAGCTGATTGTAAGTTTTTCAGCAATAAAAACTAATTTGGGAGGAAATTATGGGTACAGTATATGTCACTCAAGAAGATGCTTTTATTGGTAAAGTCGATGAACGGCTCCACGTCAGATTTGATAAAAAGACGATTTTGGATGTCCCATTAATCAAGGTGGATGGTGTTGTAGTTTTAGGACGAGCAACTGTTTCGCCAGCAGGGCGAACGCATCTAAATGTAGTACATATATACTTAAAGAAGCTTAATCGC
>NZ_CAWUDO010000173.1:0-10799 GCF_963920935.1 Nostoc sp. CCY 9925
CGCGATTAAACTTCTTTAAGTATATATGTACTATATTTAGATGCGTTCGCCCTGGCACAATCCCCGGTTGGTCGAGCAGTTTATTACGGCGGCATCAATGAATGGTTCCCCATGCCCTGGTTAAAGAATTTCTCTGGTTATGACCGGGATACTAACAAGTTTATTGATTCTACACCCATTAATAAACAATCCTTTGAGTCCTTTCCTAATTCATCAGTTGACGCGCCCCCTACGCAAGCTCAACAGATGTTAGCTCTTTTGGAGAAAACTAAAGCTAATTCAATCGATGAGTTTATTCAAAACGAGTTGAAATTAGATGGAGTTCCACCAGAGCTTATACGTTTGGGAATCGAAAGATTGCTCCAAGATTCTCCACTCAAATATAAATTCGACCGTTGGAATAGTAATCAAAATTAATGTTTTCGGGTTCAAAACTATGCAAGACAAAAATCCAGACAAATCTCAAAAATCAGCCTCAAGCCCAAATGGAACGATAGCGGCTAGTATCGCTAATTTTATTAACAGCCTCTCTCAAAACTTTCAACTATCACAACGAGAAGCACAAGTTCATCAGCAATGTTTAGAAAATACGAAAACTAGCAAGCTTCTCCGAGAGAAACAAGAGCTTATTCATGAAGCTAACCATCAAATGCCAATCTTGTTAACTCCCAAATCAAGATTGATAGTTCTTGAATCAATACTTGTTGCTCGTGCCAGAGATGGTAAACCTATAGATGATGTAGTTACAGCGATTGAGGTATTGAGAAAGAATATCCTAGAACTAGATACTCTATCCAATGTCAACTTACAAAACCAGTCCTCTCCCCAACCTCAAAAAACTAAAGACACCGTAATTACACATCGCCATCAATACGATTTTCCGATTTTGAGTGAGGTTGGGGCTTTAATCGGGGATGTTTGGAATTTAATACTATCTCTGCTCATATTTACTGCTCTTTCTATTTTGATTTTGCCAAGAACTAACCCTAAGCTCTGTAATTCATGGGATAATTCTAGCGATGTTTATAAAAATAACAGTTTATATTGTCAAATTGTTACTAAATTTAATAGTTTATTTTCTGACTATCAAAAAGCCAAATAAATTTTTGAGATTTAACTTTTTAAAGAGGTTGGCATGATTAAATTATTGATTCACTATTCGTCTAATTCAATTCTTGATACTGACTCTTGCCTTTCATTTGGGGATTTATGAAAATTTATCAGATGAAAAATAAACTGGCTCCTCTGATCAAACAAATTGCTACTGTTGGACTTGGCTTTTTAGTTATACTGTTGCTAAATGGTGGTCGTCCTTTAGGGCTTATAGTAGGGTTGAGCGTAGTTTTAGGTATCGCTTTTGTTGTTTGGAGCGAAAATAAGCAAATAAATAAACATTAGCTATAGTGAGAAAATCTCCTAAAAAAATGCCCTCAAAAGATAAAAAGTATGAATTCACAAGACCCCACCGCAAATAATACTAGCGAACAGCCCTCGATGATTGTAGTAGAGGAATTTGCATCAATTGATAAATCTCTTGAAGGGCATCCACAACGTCAAGATATTTTAGAAAAAATTCAGGAGTATCAATCTGAAGTTTTACGGCAAGTTCAGAGTAAAAAGCACAGGTGGTTTCATGATTCGATAGACATTTAATCCTTATTGTCAATCTTTAGCCCATCTTTACTACGTTTTAATTCTTCCCAAAGTTCTTCAATCTGATTGAAAGCTTCCCCAGGAAGTAACTTTCCATTTGTTTCCAGATTAACAATATAGGCAACTTTTTGCGAGAATTCTTGTAAATTAGCATTAAATGCTAAATTTTCTGGTTTAACTCTTCCGCAATAACGATACCGAGTATAAATAAAGTTTTCTTGGCTCTCTTGATTACGATCCGATGATGTCATTTAACTTTTCCTAATAATTTAAAATTTTTTGAGTAAAAATTTATGATGTTTTGGTTTAAGATAATTTGCGATGTTTAGCTAAATATTCTACCTATCTGTATGTAATACCTACAATACTTTGTTCAGCAATTACGCTAACTATTTCCAAGTTTTTTCTCAGCACTTCTTTTTTTGGCAGCAGATAAGGATTTTCTAAATATCCACTCTCTGTTTCTAATTTTGTTTAAGTAGTTGTCGGCATATTGAAAAGCTGTTGACTTATCGTATTTAGCTATACTAAGTGCTTGCAACAGTACTTCTAAAGGAATTGCGACTTGGGTGAGCTTTTCGGCTAATATTACTGACTCTTCTTCTGTCGCTGCTACTGTCGTTTCTACTGGTTCAAAATTTATTTGCTCCTTTACACGGATCTTTAACATTGCAGTATCAGCCATAAATGCACCTTCACAACTTGTACAATGCAGTTTTACTGAAACGTAGCGTTGATTCAATCCGTGTTTGTGCGGGACTTGCTTATGAACTTTATTTATTAATCCGCACATTTGCAGTGCGTTCGCTCTTGTGCGTTGGCACAGCCATCGCTTCTTTATTCAGTAGTCTTTCAACTATCCGTCAGCCTGCGCCCTGCTGAGTTAATGTCATGTGTAATCTGTACAGCCTGGGATATCATTTTAGCCCCGCTAATCGACTCAGATATGAAAAGTAATAGTTATAAGAAAACTCTCAACTCCAAGTTCAAAAAACTTTATGTAATACTGAATCTATTAAAACAAACTCAATAGTCAATTTAGGTAATGCTATGAAAGAAATAGCAAAGCCATTCGCCCATGAATAAACTGCTTAAACGGATTTTGAAACTAATCAAGCAAATTTTTCAGCAACTCTCATATAATGAACAACAAACTGTTCCTTCTTTGCATCACCCGTTAGAAACTCCTGCCATCATTCCTCCCATTCCCACTTTCGTTCCTCAGTGGCAGAATGGTTTGGTACTAGTATGTTCCCAGTGTACAGTCGAGCAATTTTCTGGCAGTTATCACAAAGTTAGCTCAGGTACAACAGCTTCCGAAGAACTACAGAAATGGCTGAAATCTCGACTAAAATTAGATGGATTATGGGGAAAATATCGAGTTGTTAGTACCAGTTGTTTAGGAGTTTGCCCAAAAGAACGTGTTGCCGTTGTTTTTTATCATGATGCAGTAGGACAGCAATGCTTTATTATCTCTGATCGTAGGGAACGTGAAATTCTCTACTCTTATATTAAACACATCAATCAGTGACTCCAGGATAAATTTTCTTAGACAATTAGAAAGCCTTCTACCGTACCTGTAATAAAACTATCATCAAGTAAACGCCACAACAGGTTGGAAAATTCTCAGCCGTAAATAAGCTATGCTCGTTTTTTCCTCATTTGTATTGTTTTTATCAAAAATTAATTTAAATATGTTGTCAACTAGTATTTTAACTAGTCAAATAAATTTAAATTCAAAGATTTTTAACGAATGAGTTTTGAACTTGTTTCTTTAAAACTACAGGTACGTCCAAACGATCTCGATAGTTTAGGTCATGTTAACAATGCTACCGTTTTGGAGTATTTAGAAACAGGACGTTGGGATTGGTTAAAGCACCATAAGATAAATATTAAACAGAAAATTATTCCAGTTGTGGCTCGGATTGAAGTTAACTATCGTAAGGAAATTATCTTGGAGGATGTAATTGTCAACACTAAGTTAGAGCAATCAAATCAATCATCACTCTACAAAGCCAACTTTTGGCAATCAATTGAGGTTATCAAAGAAGGGAATTTACTAGTTGCTGTTGAAGCCCGCATTCAAGTAGTATTTATTGATTCCACAGAGCGAACTTTGCGAACGCTACAAGAATTTCTAGAAGGAGCAAGTAATTCAAATAACCGGGCTTAGTAACTTATCCTAAATCTTCAATTAAATTTTGAAGATATTCTCGTGTTTCGGAAATGGTTAAATACAAGAAATTACCCATACTATTCATTATTTCATATTCATCGAGAACAACATTGTTAGCATCTACACTCCATCCTAGTCCATGAATCAGACCATTAGCACGAGCTTTTTCTCCCAGTTCAGCTATTTCTAAAAGCAGAGATTTATACTCAGACTTTAGCTTTTGAGTTTGAATCATTTTGTCTAACCTGATTTCAAATTCTGTGGATGATTCATATTTATGGGTCATTATTTTGAATATCTTTTAGCTGAGATTTAACTTGGCTGCAACAACCTCTGCCATAATCTTGTGTAACGCTGCTGGTCATTAGTAGTCCGCACAGCCAAAGATATCGCTTTCTTTGAGCCAACCACAATAGCTAATTTCCTGGCACGGGTTATTCCCGTATAAAACAAGTTGCGTGAAAGCATCATATAGTGCTGCATATACAGTGGAAGTATGACTACAGGGTATTCACTGCCCTGGCTTTTATGTATACTTATACTCCACGCTAGCGTAATTTCATTCAAATCAGCATAATCATACACTACAGGTCGTCCACTATACTCAACTGTGACCTCCTGTTCTTCCGTATCAATATCAACGATAGTCCCCAAATCGCCATTAAACACTTCCCGCTCGTAGTCATTCATTTGCTGTATGACACGATCGCCCACCCGCAGAATCATCCCCCCTCGATTAATCTCTACCTTAAGAGGCGCTGGCGGATTTATCAGCTGCTGCAAAACAGCGTTAAGATTGTGAGTCCCAACTAAACCCCGTGACATCGGAGACAGCACTTGCACATCCGTGGCTGGATTAAAACCAAGCCGTGGAATGAACTCACTCACCAACTCACAAATTGCCTGTACGCCATGCTCCGGCTGATGACCTCCACCATGCCACAGGCAATCTGACACTGGATTGTCGCTAATTGGCTCCATTGTGGGGTAATCGCAAGAGTTGATTTGGTGGGCGGCGATGACAATTGCGCTCTGCTGGGCTTGCCGAAATACCTGGGTCAACCGCACTACTGGCACTCGAAGAGAATTGATTAGATCAGCCAACACTTTCCCCGGGCCAACTGATGGTAATTGGTCAATATCGCCTACCAATAATAGTTGCGCTCCTTGTGCTACAGCTTTCACCAAGGAATGTGCCAGAAACAGATCCAGCATCGATGCTTCATCAGCGATAATTGCGTTGTGTGGCAACGGATTTTCATGGTCGCGCTTGAACCCCATTGTTTTTGGGTCAAATTCCAACAAGCGGTGTATGGTCTTCGCTTCCAAAAGAGTCATATAAGCTAATCGCTGTGCTGCTCTGCCTGTTGGTGCAGCTAGAGCAATGGATTTCCCCATTGCTTTCCACAGGCTGACAATGGTATGTGTAGTGAAGGTTTTGCCAACTCCCGGCCCACCAGTGAGAACCATAACTGGAGAATATGCTGCTTTCTCTACCGCTTGCTGCTGTTGCGGCGATAGTTGGATTTTGCGACTGATTGTAAATCTTTCTATCCAAGCACGAACACGAGGCATATCCTGTACAATTGGCTGGCTTAACCGTCGAGATATCATCTGCGCCAAATTCATCTCAGTATGAAAGAACGTTGGTTTGTAGCACAGTAGCAGCTTCTCGCCATCATTGCCCCGCACGATTTCTCTGATTAATTCTTCTTTTGCCCCCATCTGTTTAATAATGTCAGCGATCGCTAACTCTGTCGGCTGATGGTCATCTGTTGTTAGCAATTTTGCGACTTTCTCGATCAGTTCTGGCTGTGGTAGGTAACAGTGGCCATCTTCGGCTGCTTCACTCAATGCGTGGATGATACCAGCACAATATCTAAAAGAGGAGTCCGTTGGTACGCCTAAGTTCCGCGCAATCTTGTCGGCACTCAGGAAGCCAATCCCGTAAATATCCGTTGCTAGTTGGTATGGGTTAGAAGTAACTGTGGCGATCGCATTGTCCTGGTACTGCTTGTAAATCTTCACCGCATAAGTTGTTGAAACACCGTGGCTTTGTAGAAACACCATCACTTCTTTGATTGCCTTTTGTGTTGACCAGGCGTTCTTGATGAGCTTGATCCGCTTTTTGGCTATGCCTTGTACTTCGATGAGTCGGTCAATCTGGTTCTCAATGATGTCGAGTGTTTCTAAACCAAAGTGTGCAACGATGCGTTTGGCTGTAATCGGGCCAACACCTTTGATTAACCCACTGCCGAGGTATTTCTCGATTCCTGTAAGTGTTGCTGGTTTGGTTTCGTGATACTTGGTGACTTGGAACTGTGGCCCGTACTGCGGATGGTCTTTCCAGAAACCTGTTAGTTGAAGCGTTTGCCCCGGCTGGATATTGGCGAAGCTGCCGACTATTGTGGTGAGATCCGTAGAACGCGAAGTTTTTAAACGCGCTACGGTGTAGCCTGATTCTTCGGAATGAAACGTCAGGCGTTCGACTACCCCTGTAATGGTTTCGTAGTGCGGGGTGGCGTTTAGGGGTTGATTAGTAGGTGTTGAGAAGGTGGACATTGGGGATCAAAAATGCCGCATATTATTTTAAGTTAGAAAATAAGTTTTTTGTAGTACATAAATACTATCTCAACCACACCCAGGTGACAAGAATCTTGAGATATTAAATCAAAATGACGAAAAAATCACACACTTTTTGATACATTAATTCTTAAATACTAGTTCCGCTGTCAAATCCAGAGGCATTAATGCGATGCAAGTTATTCACGGCACCTGGATACCAGACCAAACAACTGAATTTATTCAATCTGGTTCTTTTTATCTGTGGATAGAAACTTCTGTGGCTAAACAAAGCCGTACTCGACAGCAGATTCATCCTAGACATTTATCACAAGAAGAATTAGTCAGTTTTTTAGTGCAGAATCTAGGATTTAAAGAGACACCTGTACAATTAAAAGAACGCATCTCTACCAAATGTTTTGCTTTGCCGACTGTCAATAATCAGCCCATCCCTTCACCAGAATTAATTAAGTATCTAGAGTTTGAATTTCCGGAAAGTTATGAAGATTTCCAATACTGGAACGTCATTTGCTATGAAACAGTAGTCTCTGCTAAAGGCAAAAAATTAATCAATATTGTCAAACTTTTGAAAGATATTCATTTTTTAGCACTTTACAATGCAAATGAATTCCAAATTGGTTCAGATTTATTATTTTGGTATCATTATACGCAAGCATTTAGACATATAATTTTCAAAGATCAATACATTCCAGCATTAAAATATCGAGCTTTAGCAGAGTTAAAAGATAAAACACGCAAGAGCAAAAGTAAAGAGCTATCCTCAAAACAATTTGAGATATATGCTGTTTGGGAAATTATTTCTGAGCAATATGAAGCAAATATTTCAAAATATATTGAGTATATGCCACTTTTTTGCACAGCAGGTAGTCACAATCAAGAGCAACAAATAGAATTTTTCGACAAAGAAACGCTGCTACGACATTTTTCCGAATTTCTTCTACAAAATCTAGTAACTGATACAATTTCTACAGCCACTTTTGATAAACAAATAGCAGATTCTCTGATTTACTATTGTCTGAATCAAGACAAATATAATCCCTTAAAAACAGAAACTTCTTTACTCGAATACCAACAGTGGTTGGCTTGGAAAAACAGAATTCAGCACACTCAATCTAACTTACCCTTTCATCTGTGCTTTCAGCTGCACTCTCCAACTGCCCAAGATGTAGACAATTGGCAGATTCAATTTTTGGTATCTAGTAAACAAGACCCTTCTTTAAAGCTAGCATTGGCAGATTATTGGTTGATGAATCAAAAAACCAAAGCTAGCGTTCACAAAGAGTATGGTCAGGATTTTGAAACTAATTTACTGCTGAACCTGGGCTATGCTGCTCGTATGTATCCCAAGCTTTGGCAAGGATTAGAAACAGAGTGTCCTGTCGGAATGCAGCTTACCTTGGATGAAGCATTTGGCTTCCTCAAGGAAAGTGCTTGGGTGTTAGAAGATTCGGGTTTTAAAATTATTGTCCCGGCTTGGTACACTCCCGCAGGTCGCCGTCGCGCTAAAATTCGCCTCAAAGCATCAACCAAAAAATTAACTCCCACAAAGGGTGAAACCAGAAGCTATTTCGGTCTAAATTCACTGGTGGAGTATCAATATGAATTAGCAATTGGCGATGCTACTGTTACAGCAAAGGAATGGGAACAACTAGTTAATACTAAGGCTCCCTTAGTACATTTTCGCGGTCAATGGATGGAATTAGACCGGGATAAAATGCAGCAACTACTCCAATTTTGGGACTCTCACGGTTCGGAGCAACCGCAGATGACTTTGCTGGAGTTCATGCAACGTACTGCCGAGGCTGGAGAAGATTGGGAAATTGAACATGACCAAGCTTTATCACAAGTTATGTCAAAGCTGCAAGATAAAAGCCAATTGGAGCCAATTTCACAACAGCTTTTGCAGCAAGGTACTCTGCGAGAATATCAAAAGCGTGGGGTGGCTTGGCTCCAATATCTGGAAAAATTAGGCTTAAATGGCTGTTTAGCAGACGATATGGGACTGGGCAAGTCCGTACAAGTAATTGCGAGATTAGTACAAGAAAAACAGACATTTAAGCCCCTTTTACCCACTTTACTAATTGCTCCTACTTCCGTTGTTGGCAATTGGCAAAAAGAAATTGCCAAGTTTGCTCCTCATTTAAAAACTCTTGTTCATCATGGCAGCACGAGGCTACAAAATGGGGTAGATTTTTCTGCGGCTTGTCAAGAACACGACGTAGTAATTAGCTCTTTTACTCTAGTTCGTAAAGACGAAAAGCTCCTCAGCAGTCTGAAATGGCAACGCATAGTTGTAGATGAGGCGCAAAATATCAAAAATCCAAAAGCTGCACAAACCAAAGCTATTCTCAAACTTTCGGCTCAACACCGCCTGGCCTTGACTGGCACTCCCGTTGAAAATCGCTTATTGGATTTGTGGTCAATTTTTAACTTTCTCAATCCTGGGTATTTGGGGAAGGAAGCACAGTTTCGTAAGTCTTTTGAAATCCCTATTCAAAAAGATAACGATAAAGTCAAGTCAACTACTTTAAAGAAATTAGTTGAACCTCTGATTTTGCGGCGAGTGAAAACTGACCAATCTATTATTAGCGATTTGCCAGACAAAGTTGAACAAAAACTCTACACTAACCTGACAAAAGAACAAGCATCGCTGTATGAAGTTGTAGTTAAAGATGTCGAAGAACAATTACAAAAAGCCCAAGGCATTCAGCGTAAAGGGTTAATTCTCTCAACTTTGATGAAACTCAAGCAAATTTGCAATCACCCAGCCCAGTTTCTTCAAGATGCTAGTGAATTTCTCCCAGAACGCTCTCACAAACTCTCTCGTCTGGTTGAAATGGTAGATGAAGCAATATCAGAGGGAGAAAGCCTCCTGATATTTAGCCAATTTACCGAAGTTGCCGAGCAAATTGAAAAATATCTTAAGCATAATCTGCATTGTAATACTTACTATTTACATGGGGGTACTACTAGGGAGCGTCGGGAGCAAATGATTAGTGAATTCCAAGACTCTCAGACAGAACCATCTGTATTTGTGCTTTCTTTAAAGGCAGGTGGTGTTGGTATTACTCTGACTAAAGCTAATCATGTTTTTCACTTCGACCGTTGGTGGAACCCCGCAGTTGAAGACCAAGCTACAGACCGCGCTTTTCGGATTGGTCAAAAAAAGAATGTTTTCGTACATAAATTTGTAGTAATTGGAACTTTAGAAGAACGTATTGACCAAATGATTGAAGATAAAAAGAAACTTTCTTCAATGGTTGTTGGTAGTGATGAATCCTGGCTTACTGAATTGGATAATGATGCGTTTAAACAACTTATCACCTTGAATAAAGCTACTATTTTGGAGTAAGTATTATGGCTAAATTTAGTCGCACTTGGTGGGGTGAGCGTTTTATTAAAGCCTTAGAAGGTTTTACTGACGATAATCGACTTCAACGCGGACGTTCTTATGCTCGTGGTGGTAAAGTCAAGAGTTTTGAGATTGAACTCAATAAAATTACTGCTAAGGTTAAAGGCTCTATTAATCCTTATTTTGGAGTTTATAAAGAACCAACATACAACATAGTCATTGAAATTACACCTATTAGCAAAACGCGGTGGAATGAAGCTATTCCCAAGATTGCTTCTAAAGCCAGTATTGTTTCTCGATTGCTCCTCAATGAAGTTCCCGAAAATATTGAAGAAATTTTTGCTCAAATAGGATTACGTTTATTGCCTCATAGTAGCAAAGACTTTAAAACTAAATGTTCTTGCCCAGATTATGCTAATCCCTGTAAGCACATTGCTGGGGTCTATTATCTGGTAGCTTCTCAACTAGATGCCAATCCATTTTTACTATTTGAATTGCGCGGACTCTCTAAAACAGAACTTCAAGCAAAATTAGCGGCTTCACCTTTGGGTAAAGCACTATCAACATCTCTTTCGCAGCCCGAAGAGTTTAACATACAAAAGAGTGAATCTTTCTATACAAAAATAGAAAAGCGGGCTGTCGATCAAAAACCGAGTCTGAGGGAGTTTTGGCTAGGTAGTAAGCGATTGCCCTCAACTATTGAAGCGCCTAATAATACTGGCATTCCAGCAATTTTAATTAAGAAGGAAGGAGACTTTCCTGCTTTCTGGCAAAAAGATAGTTCCTTTATCGAAACTATGGAGGAGCTTTATCAACGTGTCAAGAGTAAAAATCAAAACTTGATTTAACTAACTGGGCGGCAATCTCTTTCTCACTACACTAGCTTAATTCATATCTACAAATCAAAGTCTAAGAAAAATGTTTTATTGCCTGAATCCTCTTGTTCAGGGTAGGCTGATACACTTGAAACACTCTGTTGAGATGCTCCTGAATTGGTATCTATGCCATTAAAATCAGATGTATAAGCTGTTGGTT
>NZ_CAWUDO010000174.1:0-10754 GCF_963920935.1 Nostoc sp. CCY 9925
ATTAGTCATTAGTCATTAGTCATTAGTCATTAGTCATTAGTCATTAGTCATTGGTCATTGGGCATTGGGCATTGGTTATTCTTTCTCCCCCTGCCTCCCCTGCTCCCTCTGCTCCCCCTGCCTCCCCTGCCTGCCCTGCCTCCCCTGCCTCCTCATCCCCTAGCCCCTAGCAGCCGACGTGTTTCAGCAGCAGCAGCTTGCATTGCTTGTTCTGGATTCATGCGTCCGGATAGTGCGGCTGAGAGATAACGCTGCAAAATATCCGATGTTTGAGCGTATTGGGCGATCGGCGGACGTAAAACTGCATTGTCCACGGCCTCTAGTAACTGCCGATAGTGAGGATATTTGGCAACAATCTCTGGGTCTGTAAACAAATCCCGGCGACTTGGCACATAACCTGCGGTCAAAATAAATCGGCGCTGTGCCTCTTCACTAGTAAAGTACTGAATTGCTTTCCAAGCCTCTTCGGGATGTCTAGAGGTTTTAGAAATCCCTATACCCCAGCCTCCTAGACAAGCTGCCCCAGTCTTACCAGGAGCATGAACCATCGGTTTAATCCCAATTTTGCCCCGGATTGGCGAATTTTCTGCCTGAGCTAAAGGCCAAGCATAGGGCCAGCTGCGTAAAAATGCTACTTGACCACTTTGGAACAAGCGCCTGGTGTCTTCTTCTTGGTAGGTTGTGACCCCAGAAGGAGAAACGCCCTGGGTGACAGTACTACGCAGAAACTCAATGGCACGTAATGTTTCTGGTCGATCTAGCCCAACTTCCAGGGTGTCGGGATTAACCCAAAAGCCACCAAAGCCATCAAGGACTTCTACAAACATAGCCACAAGTCCTTCATATTGACGACCCTGCCAAACATAGCCCCAATTTACCTGGTCTTTCTTCTGCAAAACTTGGGAAATTTGCATCAAATCTGCAAAGGTTTCTGGTGGTTTCAATCCTGCTTGTTTGATTAAATCTTCCCGATAGTAGAGCATTCCCACATCGGAACGCATGGGAATTCTGTACAGTTTGTCCTGATAACGTCCACCTTCTAAATCCTTGGGTGAAAACGCTGCCAAATCTTGTTTGGAAACGCGATCGTCTAGAGGTAGCAACCATCCAGCAGCAGCAAACTTGGCTGTCCAGATGACATCCATATTGATCAGGTCATAAGGAGATTCACCCAAGATAAAAGATGAAGTATACAAGTCTTCGAGCAAATTTGTGGCATTCGGCCCTTCAACCAAGTTAAGGCGAATGCCTGGGTTCTTAGCCTCGAAGTCTCTAATCAAACCCTGCCTCCAAGGTTGGGCATCAGGGGCAGTAATTAACATATTCAGGGTAACTGGTTGCTGCGAAAGTGCTACCCAACTGAACAATATGATGCCTAATAGAGTTGCCAGAAAGACTCCTACACGCAAAAAACCTTGTTTTTGGATGAATTTTTGCAGCTTGTTTGTTGGCTTTCGGTACAACATCAATGTCGCGATCGCTAGTGGAAATAATTATTAGGAAATAAAAACGTAAAATACCTGAAAACAGATGATTTTGTGTTTTTTAGCAAAAATACTTAAACAATGGATCATAAATTTCCAAAATAAGCTGGCTTAAAAATAAGCAGCCTCATTGTAAATAAGCATAAAATTTTGCTAACAAATCCCAAAAAATACAGCACTTCCTTCGAGAAAGAAGAAACTTTTTAGCCACACAGTTAAAAGTTGCTGTAATAAATGTAAACTAATTTGTTTTTAATTCACTAAACAACTTTCTAAAGATAGAGATGTTGACACTCTCACAGCAGATTTTTTCCCAAATCAAATCGGATTGCTATATGAAAGTGCTGTTAGCGGTAGCGAGGTGTTTAGCTCTAAGTCAGAAAAAAAGAAAATTTGTCGCGTTTTATGCTGATAATATGAGAATTGCTCGTGTTTCCTTCTAACCAATTCATGTCTTCAGGGATCGATAATCCAGAAACATTTCGTCGCTTACCGCAACAAGCCCGCAGTCGCCAACGGGTCGATCGAATCTTGGATGTAGCTGCTCAGTTATTTGAAGAGGTAGGCTATGAAGCGGTTTCAACCGACTTGATTGTAAAGCGGGCAAATATATCAATTGGTTCACTCTACCGCTTTTTTCCCGACAAGGAGGCTATTCTCCATGCGCTGTCAGAGCGATATGCACAACAAATGCGAAAGTTATTTACTGCTAGGTTTAATCCTTCAACTATTAATTATCCCTTGGCAATATTGTTGAGTGAAGCAATTGAAGACTTTGATAAATTTTATACTACCCAACCAGGTTGTCGGGAGATTATGTTGCGATCGCGAGTATCTGCCGACTTGCAGGCAGTGAATAAGCGAGTTGACCATGAAATTGTAGAGCAATTAGATAACTTCTTGGCTTTACGGCAGCCGCAAATGAATTCCCAGCAACGCCAGTTAGCAGCTTTAGTCAGTGTAGAAATTGCTAATGCGCTTCAGTTATTATCACTATCCCAAGACGAGCGCTTACGGCTGCAACTAGTTGCGGAAACTAAACAAGTTTTGATTCGTTACCTCCAGCCACTCTTTGATGAAAGTATCTAGTGTTCAAGTGAATGAGGAGTTTATTTATGTCTAAACAAATTGCTATTGTAGGAGCCGGCCCTGGTGGTCTAGCCACAGCCATCCGACTTGCTGGATTAGGGTATAAAGTGCAAATCTTTGAGGCGGCTGAAAGCGTAGGTGGACGGATGCGTGGGTTAGAAGTTGATTCATATGCCTTTGATACAGGGCCGACCATTCTGCAAATGCCACATCTATATGAGGAGCTTTTTCAGGAAGCTGGCTTAAATTTTGCTGACTATGTTCAACTCAAACGATTGGAACCCTATACTCGCCTTCAATTTTGGGATGGCACACAACTGGATTTAACCTCAGATTTAAAAGCCTTTAAAACACAACTAGCAAATTTGCGTTCAGATTTACCATTAGCATTCGATCGCTGGTACAGAGAACATATCCGTAAATATGAGTTGGGCTACAAGCCTTATCTAGGAAGCCCTGTACGAAATCTATTGGGTTACTTGCGTTGGAATGAAATTGTCTCTCTACTGTCATTTCGTCCCTGGGAGACTTTATATCAACACTTTTGGCGATTTTTCCAGGATGAACGGTTAGTCTATGCTCTGAGCTATCCCTCGAAATATTTAGGAATGCATCCTAGTGTGGCAGCGAGTGTATTCAGTCTGATTCCATTTTTGGAATTTGCACAAGGAGTATGGCATCCAGTGGGAGGATTCCGGGCATTAGCACAGGGATTGGGTAAGGCTGCTCAAGATTTAGGGGTGCAAATTCACCTCAATTGTCCAGTGCATCAAGTCTCAATTGAGCAGGGGCAGGTTCGTGGTATCGAATTCGCTGATGGTAAGTGCCTGAATTTTGATGCAGTAGTCATCAATGCTGACTTTGGCTGGGCTGTGCGTCATTTGCTACCAACTTCAGCACGAGGTCGCTACAGCGATCGCCAGCTTAAGCAAATGCAATTTTCATGCTCTACATTCATGCTTTATTTGGGTGTAAATCGCCGCTACGAAGACTTACCACATCATCAAATCTATTTATCAGAACACATTCGCCGACGCGATCGCCCTTGGATAGATGATTCTGCATTAGATGAAATCGATCCACCGTTCTATGTCTGCAATCCCACAATTATAGACCCCAGTAATGCACCAGCCGGACACAGCACATTGTTTGTGTTAGTCCCAATTCCAAATACTTCTTATGCTGTTGACTGGGATGTTAAACAAAAAAGTTACCAAGACTTTATTATTAAACGCCTATGTAAGCTTGGATATGACAATATTGAAAAACATATTGTTAGCCAGCGATGTTACACTGCACAAACTTGGCAAGATGATTATCGAGTTCATTTGGGTGCTGTGTTCAATCTCAGCCACAATTGGAGCCAACTTGGGCCATTTCGTCCTCCAATTCGTTCTGAAAATATTAGTAAGTTGTACTGGATTGGTGGTGCTGTTCATCCAGGAAGTGGATTACTCACAATCTTAGAAGCAGCGCGTAGTGCTGCTGGATTTATTAGCCAAGATTTGCGTTAACAGACTATCGCGCCCGATACTCAGGATTTTCTGGCGTTGCATAAATACGGGATGAATTTGTGTTGAGAACATTGAAAATTCGTTCCAAATTAGGCGAATTCATCCCATGATTCAGCAACGCCATTTATGGGGACATGTTGTAAAGATCGTATATTAGATTTTTAAGAAAAAGTCAATTCAACTTTTGTGATAAACTTCTTAATCATATTATTGCCCTGCTTAATCTTTACACTCCCCTTTGTCAAGTACTGCGGTATCACTAGATCTACTGCCAGATCAAAACCATTTTCGATCTGGGCAAATAAATTCAACTCTTGTTTAAACTTTGCAAGGGGATTTTCGCCTGCACGATTATCAATTAAAAAGTCAATATCTTTATCTTGAGACCATCCTACTTTATCGATATACTTTCTTGCTTCCTCTACATTGGGTGAACTTCCTGGGTATTCTGCCGACAATTCGCGCAATTTTTTCTCTATATTTTTTACAAAATAATTGTTATCACTACCTAAATTAAATAATGTAGAAACAATATTTATACCAAAGTTTGAATTGGAATTAATTTCTTTTTCTTCTTGGTTATTTAAATTTGCTATTTTAACACCTAAATATTTACATATTGTTACATCATGTCGCCATTTTTCCAGAATTACTTTTTCTTCAATCTGTTCTTGATTAAACTTAAAATATTCAGATGTTTTGTATGTATTTTGAATCAGAGTATTTCCTGCTTCAAGTAGTCCATTACTCTTTATTGGCTGTAGAAAATTCTGAACTTTTTTATCATACAATTCAAGAGTATTTTCAACAATACACAGTCCATCTTTTAGAGTATTTCCTCTTATAACTGAATCTTTGAATTTTTTGTATTTTTGATCGTAGAAAATTCTTTCCCTTTCGCCTCTAGATACAACTAAAATGACTCGACGCGAAGCAGGATCGTCAATAGAAATGTTTTCAGGATCGTAACCATAGGGGAAGTTCATTATTTGCCTCCATTTTTTATAAATAATATTACTATAATATTATTTATGGAAATTAAAATTCCTATTGTAATGATGTTAATTTTAACAAAAAACCCTTGTATGATCCAAGCAATTAAAATCGGTAAAATTAGTGCTAAAGCTAACTTCCCTAGATACAAAAATAGTTTTTTACGTTGATTTCTATAGTAGATTGCTGGTAAACTAGAACGAATTAAATCCAAATGTTTTTCTTGGATAGATAGTTCAACTTTGGTAGAAAAATTTTGAATGTTATTACAAATATCAAAAATCCAGTCTTCTACATTGTAGCTTGAAGATAGAGTAGGCACTTTAGTATCAATTCCAATGATTGCAGGACGACCTGTTATATCTAGTTTATTAGTAGTTGCTTCAATATAAAACTCGGAGTTTTTATAAAAGATATTTATTCCATCTTGTGAAATTATCTTAATCCCAGTTAATTTAGTCCTATCGATATTCTTAATTAACTCTTGACTTTCTGTATTTATTGACTCGATTATTCTTTGATTTTTAACAATTAATATAGAAATATCATTTTTGTAGTTTGGTACATAAAAATATATAGGAATTGTCATTTTTACCTTTTAATTTATCGATTTCAATATATCTAGAACTAATTGATTAGCAAGTTTTTCTGACACAAGGCTTCCAACTACCCACTTCATCTCTGTGCTTTCATCAAAAAAACCGGTAATTCTATTAAAACACTCCCTAAAATTCCTACCATAATCCTTTTTAAGATTTGTGTCTAAAAAATTAGGAACAGTATCTTCTCTACCGATTTCACCAAAATGATTGCCTACGACAATTATTCTTGAAGGTTTTCCTTTTTCAAAAAAAGGTACTTTTTCCCAAAAAGGTATGTTTTCTTGCCAATCTTTAAAGTTTTCAAAATCTACTGCTAGTCCATTTTTATATTTTCTTCTAAAATCATTTAATTCTTCTTGTTCTTTTTGAGTAAGGCATTGATTAACAAGCATCTCTGCATTAATTATTAAATCACTCCTTACAATGTATATAATACAATCAGATGTAGTAAAAGTAAGTTTTTTTAAAGGATAAAGCTGTCTTTGCCCACCAACATCAAAAATACGCTGTAATCTTATTTTGTAGTTTTCATTGTCAATTTGAATCGACACGTTTTCTGTTTTTTCACGCGTATCTGTACTAGAAATACCATGCTTTAACTTTTTTGTAAAAATAAAATTATATAATACCGACTTTCCACAATTATCAACCCCCAAAATTCCAATAGTTTTTCCCAAAAATAAATTAATAAGTAAATAGTCAACCCAAGTTTTATTTGTATTCCACATACTATTTGTATATTATTTTGCCAATCATTTAATACTGAATAAATTTTCTAAAAATTGCGAACAAAAATTTGCACATTAAAACTAAAATAAACTAGGTATACGTCACAGTAAAATTTGTTCGTAATCGAAGATTGATGTTGGGTTTTACTTTGTTCAAATGCTAGTTACTTTAACGGGGTTTCCCCCCGTTAACGCATTGGCTCAGGAACCAACGAATGATTAAATCCATACCTTCTTTCTGGTGGGCTGTATTTCTGAATACAGGTTTTAGACATTCTATTTTTTTGAATAGCTCAAAGTCACGAAGTTTTCAACATCTCTTTTCCACTTTGTTGCACATTTTAAGTTACGCTCGTAGAATAATATTTGGGATATATTCTATTGATCTATAGATTTTTAAGATTATTAAATTTTTCCATTCATAAAAGATTGTATAACAAATGTGACAATCTACCAAATAAGAAGCTTAAAAAATTACAAAGACTTCTCAATAAGGCGATCGCATTATAGTCAATGAGACTATTTCATTCTCAATAAAGTCTATAATTTTCTCATTAAGTCTCATTAATTAGGAAAATCTTAAGCAATCGCTTGGAATTGACGGTTTGCAGCAATGGAAAGGCTGCAAACCCTTAATTGGAGCATTCTACAGAGTTGCTTCTAACTTTGATTCACTGCACTGGGTTCCATGTACATGATTTCCCAAATGTGTCCATCTAAATCCTGAAACCCATGTGCGTACATAAAACCGTGATCTTGGGGTTCATTGTAAGTTGTGCCGCCAGCCGCAACCGCCTTGCTCACCATGTCATCTACGGCTTCTCGGCTTTCACAAGACAAACATAGCAATACTTCAGTGTTCTTTGTACTATCACAAATGGCTTTAGGAGTAAACGTCTTAAACTTGTCGTGAGTCAAGAGCATGACAAAGATATCCTCACTCACAATCATGCTAGTGGCGGTCTCGTCAGTAAACTGAGCGTTGAAATTGAAGCCGAGTTTTTTAAAAAAATTTACAGACTGATTGAGATCTTTTACAGGTAGGTTCACAAAAATTTTCTTAGTCATACTTTCTCCTTTTGTAAGTTGATTACGCAAAAACAATGAGTCCATCGCTGTCATGACATGGATTGTAGGAGTTCTTCAAGACGGTTCAGGGTCTGGCGTAGACCTACCTCCATACCTGATTGGAGATGCCCATCCCGTTGCTCGCTGGACTGGTGTTGGATATGGATATGTAGTGTTGTTTTTCCGTCTTCTTCGGTCAGAGTGAGTGTGTTCAGACGATCGCTATTGGGAATTGGTTCATAGCGTTCGGTGGACACCAATCGTTCTGATGGGACAATCTCACGGTACTCACCTGAGAACCCGTGGTCGGTACCGTTACTGGAGTC
This sequence comes from Nostoc sp. CCY 9925, assembly GCF_963920935.1. Classification (NCBI taxonomy): domain Bacteria; kingdom Bacillati; phylum Cyanobacteriota; class Cyanophyceae; order Nostocales; family Nostocaceae; genus Nostoc; species Nostoc sp. CCY 9925. The sequence goes on from NZ_CAWUDO010000174.1 coordinate 7,805, forward strand.
ATGCAAGACATAGCGCCAGATGCCCCCCACGCGCAGGTCGATTTCGCAAACGGTCATCGTCATGCTGCTGCTGCAACCTCCAAACCAGCGCTGAACGTGTTCGGGCTGAGTCCATGCCTCAAAAACGAGGTGGCGCGGGGCATTGAAGACGCGAGTTACAATGATTTCCCGATCTGATGGCAAGGTCAGTGTGAAACCATTCTGCTGCTGTTCGATTTGCTTGGCCAGAAATTCGTCGAGGCAATCAAAGCTGGAATTCCACCCTGCAACAACACCCATCTCTTCATGCTTGCGGCGATCGCTAGCAGATTCATGCACAATCTCAAGTGTGAGTTTGGTTTTACCATCCACATCCTCGAATATTGCTGTGATTACCATTCCCTGTGGTAGTTCAGCGTTGATGACTTGTTCAAACCCTTCGTCAAATTCATCTGTGGTGACAATCCTCTCTGGAGGGACGATTTCGCGGAAAACACCTTTGACGGGGTATTCCGTGCCATCTGGACTAATCATGACGTAGCGCGATCGACCCCCCGGACGCAAATCCAGTTCCGTCACACGGGTTGTGAAGCCTTTTGGTCCCCACCATTGGGCGATGTGTTTTGGCTCTGTCCATGCCTTAAATACAAGTTCTCGTGGTGCATTGAAGACACGGGTAATAACGATCTTCCGTTCGGACTCACTGGAAGTGGAGTCATTTTTTTCCAACATATTGTTTCTCCTTAAAGAATGGAACGATCGCAGATTAGGGTTGGCGATCGGGTTTCTTTTCCTCTGCTTGCAATTCCTGTAGATACTCGTCCAGGCGATCTAAACTCTGTTCCCAAAACTGGCGATATTGCTCGATCCAATCTGCTGCGTCCTTAAGCGGTTCTGCCTCCAACCTACAGGGACGCCACTGAGCCTCTCGACCCCGTGCGATCAATCCAGCACGTTCTAGCACCTTGAGATGTTTGGAAATGGCAGGCAGGCTCATCTCAAAGGGTTGGGCTAGCTCAGTCACCGATGCTTCGCCCTTAGCGAGATGAGCCAAGATTGCCCGCCGGGTAGGATCGGCAAGGGCGGCAAAAATGATGCTCAATTGATCGGTGGACATTTAGGGTCGAAGTATTTAACCGCTCAGTTAATTAACCACTAGGTTAAATGTACTAGCCAAAAATGTCAAGAGCTAATTAGTTTCAGTATTGGATTCCTTGGTGTAAAAATCACTCTCTCAACTTTGCATAGGACTGTTCAGGCCGATCACCCAGATACCGTGCAGGTGTTTCCACTTGGATAGATAGATCGAAAATGCAAATTAGCCCAGATTGTGGTTCTTGGCCACTTTTGGTGATGATGAAAGGTTACGCGCTTTAAGGCAGAAGACAGGAGGCAGAAGGCAGAAGGGTTTTAAGATTTTGCCTGTCGTCGTAGAACTTGTGATAAAGACCCAGATCCAACCTGAAGACTTTTCTTATCCGAATGGCACGCTTGTAAAGCTATTTCTTGGGGTGAGGCAGGAGGCAGAGGGCAGGAGGCAGAAGTTATGAAATCTTTGTGCTGCAAAACTTTCGGGTTTTTATTTTCTTTTCCTTCTGCCTCCTGCCTTATCTTCGTGCCATTCTTTTCTTATCCCTGTTCTGTCACTTTGGGAGAAGCCAATGTCTGAAAGCTTTTGAGAGCTTTACTTTTGAGTTTTTGGCTATATAGCAGGAGGCAGGAGGCAGGAGGTAAAAGTATTACTATTCCTAGCTTCCATGCTTTCAAAATGTCCTAACCTGTGTGACTACGGCTATAAATTTTAGTTTCTGTTAGAAAAGAAAAGCTCAAAACTTTATTCCATCAAAGCTTCAGAGTTTCGCTCCGATTATTGTTTTCCGCAAGTGACACAAGAGGGTTATGATGTAGAGGTTCTGTAACCCTTGTACCACAGGACTTTCTGTAGTTTTCTTCTTTCTTCTTTCTTCCTTCTGCCCTCTGCCTTCTGCCTAAACCAGCCCACTATTGATCACCAAAAGCTGACAAGAACCCAGATTGTCTTCACTTTTTGAACAAGAACGATACAAGTCTGGGTGGTTTATTTTGGTCTTGCTCATGCCACCACTCGTTAAAATCCTCAAGCAGGAAACCATGATTTTTCGCTACCTGAAAAAAATCTGACAGGTGATGTACAAATGCTGGAATTTGAATCACTTCTTGATTTCTTTGAAAATTAGCTTGTGTGCCTCCATATTGTCTGAATGGATGAAGTTCACAGATGAAAAAGTATCCTCCCTTAATAAGTACACGGTAGGCTTGTGAAAAAATAAGTGACAAATTTTCAATGTGTTCTAGAACTAGATTGCAGGTGACCAAATCAGCAGACTCATTGCTGAAAATCCATTGGTTCGTAATGTCTGCGGTAATGAACATCACGTTGGCTGAATTTACTTTCTCTTTCGCCTTCTCGATCATGGATGCTGAAAAATCAACTGCATAGACTGTTTGGGCAATTTGTGACAGCAACAGCGTATTTTTGCCTGTGCCACAGCCAATTTCAACAACTGATTTACACCTCAAACCCATTAAGATTTCTTTAGTAACAATTTGATCCAAATCGCGCGTCAGGTTTTCGTCAGCATCGTAGGTGGTTGACCAATTATCGTATGCGGCTTGAACACTCATATTGACTCAAAAAATGGCTAGATTTTTGAACAGTAGAATTATCCTACTAGTTCTGCACACTCACTCACGAGGTTCGTTGACAGCTAACTGTCAACAGCCAACACGAAAAGATGTGCGGCGTTAAATGCTCCCGGTAGCTTCAGGACTTACGCACTCAGATCCCCCAACCCCCTTAAAAAGGGGGCTTAGAGGTTCCCCTTTTTTTAAGGGGGCTAGGGGGGATCTATGTTTCAGGCTTCAGTGCGTAAGTCCCAATACTACTCGCTTTGTGCATTTTGAACTCAGAATTTGGTTTGGGGAAAAGGTT
>NZ_CAWUDO010000175.1:0-10638 GCF_963920935.1 Nostoc sp. CCY 9925
AAAGTTTTAGCGATCGCACTTTTTTACCCGACCTCACAAAATCGCGTTGCTCCCTGCTAACACTGGGGTGACAAGCAGTGACAGAAATACCGCTCCCATCAAGCTTATATTAATATTTGATTGGTGTGACATTGTGGTGCATGGCGGATGGTAGTCGAATTTTTAACTATGGCGATCGCTTCTGTCAAGAGACAAGGTGTCAGACTCAACCGAACGTCATAACTTGCAAGTAAGTTGAAACTGCCTCAGACTATCTTGAATTAGAGAAATAGCACTGATGCTCAAAAACAAGGCAACCAGTAAACTAGCGACTGCATCTGCCCATAGCCAATTAAAAAAATAAACACAACCAGCAGCCAGAATTACACCGATAGAACTGCCAGCATCAGCAATCCCATGTAAGAAAACTCCCCGCAGATTCAAATCATGATGACTATGCTTGTGCAATGGTTGGATAGTTAAACCGTTAATTACTATGCTCAAGGTAGCTACAGTCAGCATGGGTAAGCCTGATACAGGTTGAGGATTTTGAAAACGTTCCACAGCTTCTAAAGCAATGAAACCAGCTAAAGTTACTAAACTCACTCCATTTAGTAATCCTATCCAAGCTTCTATTTGCTGGTACTTAAAATTCGTTTCAACTGAAGATTGACGCTCTGTTAACCAAACTACTAACACTGTCAATCCCAAAGTCACCACATCGGAGAATAGGTGTCCCGAACCTGCTAAAAGTGACAGGCTACCTCCCCAAAGTCCAACTCCTAATTCTATTAAAAATAGGCTACTCCGTAGCCCGAAAATTACCCAAAGTAAATTTAACTTTTGCGTATCATCTACAGTTTTGGTGTAGGAATGGTGGGAATGTTGCAATTTTGGGTTGGTAAAACTCATCTTTATTTTTTACATTCAAAGCTTCTAATTTAAAAATTGAGGATAAATGAAAATTAAAGCAATGGAATATAACGGATACTCAACGATGTTTTAATGCCGGTGACAGTATTGAATACATTTGAAATAGCCGAATATAAAGCCTAGCATCTTTGTGTTGTTGCCACTCAATCCAGGCAATCACCCACTGAAGTTTGCTATGCACTAATAACCAATACCAAAGACGTTCGCTCCAAGTATCTAAATCCTGGGGTACTGTAACATTCAAGTGTAATAACCGGATGGCGTAGGTAATAGCAGATTTCTCGGCATTTCTAGCAAGGATGAGTAACAATTCTCGTCGATATGCTAAAGCTTCCCGTTCAGCCAAGGCTGGGTAAAGACGGAATGCAGATCGTTTACGACGATAACTGCGTTGGAGTCTAAAACACAGGAGCGATCGCAGTATGTCTTTGTCCATAAAATTTACCGTCTTAGTTAAGAGTAAATTGCAGAACGAGGAGATAGAAAGAGAAACAGAAATTTATTGATCCAGATGCTCTTGTGTTTCAATTTACCGATTACCATGACCAAACAAATAATACCTTTCCCCTTTTACCGGACTTACACCCATTATGTTTGAATTGGTAAACTACAAGTTTATCCATCCTTACTTAATTAGTTTTAAACAACGTTTTCTTGAGCAAGAGGACATGGGTAACTCGGATCGCCAGTTTCTATCTGAAACGTGGTGTGTTCAATTCCAAAATGATCTTGAAGCTCTCGATTTACCTGGACTAAAAAAGCATCGCCGGGATGTCCTGTGGGCATTACCAAGTGAGCTGTAAGGGCTGTCTCTGTGGTACTCATACCCCAAATATGAAGGTCATGGACACCAGCTACATCGCGGAGTTCAGCTAGATAAGTGCGGACGGCAAGCGGTTCAATACCTGCTGGTACAGCATCTAATGCCAGGTCTAGAGAGTCTTTCAACAGTTGCCAGGTTCCAACTACTACTACGACAACGATAATTAAACTCACAACTGGATCAAACCACAACCAGCCATTGAAAACAATGGCAATGCCAGCTAATACAACCCCCAACGAAACTCCGGCATCAGCCGCCATGTGCAGAAACGCTCCTCGAATATTTAAGTCCTTTTGACGACCGGACATAAACATCAAGGCAGTAACTGTGTTGATGATAATCCCTACTACAGCAACGCCGATGACTGTACCTCCCGATACTGAGCTAGGTTCGCTAAAGCGACGAACTGCTTCCCAAGCGATCGCACCCATCGCTAGAAGGAGAACAAGTGCGTTGATCAGAGCCGCCAAAATTGAGGAACGACGCAATCCGTAGGTATGCCGTCGGGTTGGTGGTCGTAGGGTGAGGGCACTTGCTCCCCAAGCTAGTAGCAATCCCAATACATCACTCAAATTGTGACCAGCATCGGCAACCAAAGCAAGCGAGTTTGCTCGGTAGCCATAGACTGCTTCAACAATCACAAATCCGACATTGAGGGCAGTACCAATTGCGAAAGCGCGGTTGTAGTTGCCCTGTCCGTGTTCGTGTCCCTGATGCTTATGGCTGTGGTCATGTACCATTGCTTAATCCTTAACCGTCTTGGTTTTAAATAGCCGCATTCCATTTGCAGTAACTAATAAGGAAGTCCCTGTATCTGCTAAAACAGCTACAGCTAACCCAACAAACCCAAAGGTTCCTAATAGCAGAAACAAACCTTTTGTTACTAAAGAAAAGACAACATTCTGTTGAATTACAGATACAGTGCGACGGCTTAGTTCTACTGCATAAGCAAGTCGTCTGAGGTCGCTGCCCACGATCACGACATCTGCTGTCTCCAAAGCAATATCTATTCCACCAACCGCAAAACTGATATCCGCAGCAGCAAGTGCAGGGGCATCGTTAATACCATCCCCAACCATACCTACTACTCCTTTTTGACGCAGGAGTTGAATTTCTTCAAGTTTATCTTCGGGTAGCAGTTCTGCTCGGTACTCTGTAATTCCAACTTGCTGGGCAATCTGCTTGGCAACAGCAGTGCGATCGCCTGTCAACATTACCAACCGCTTTAATCCAACCCGCCTCAATTGTCGCAGAGCTTCTGTAGCTTCCAAGCGGATGCCATCGGAAAGTGCGATCGCTCCTAATAACCCTTCATTTGTCCCTATCAGCACCGGAATTTGGCCGAGTTGTTCAATTTCAGCTAACAAAGATTCAGCTTCACCAGATAAGCGAATACCTTGGTCTAAAAATAACCTTTGATTGCCTATGAAGTACAACTGCTCCCTCAAGTTCGCCTGAATCCCTTTGCCAGGCAGTGCTGTAAATTTAATAGGTGCTTCTAACTCCATGCCTTGCTCATGAGCCTTGGCTACAATTGCCTTGGAGAGAGGATGCTCAGACTGTTGCTCAACTGAAGCTGCAATCTGTAACACCATGTTTGCGCTTACCTTACCAAGGTCATAAACCTTTTGTACAACGGGTAGCCCTTGCGTAATCGTACCAGTCTTATCAAAAGCAAAAGTAGTCAAACGTCCGGCGGTTTCCAGCGCATTACCCCCTTTGAACAAAACGCCCTTACGAGTTGCTGCACCAATGGCGCTGACAATCGAAACAGGAGTAGAAATTACCAAAGCACAGGGACAGGCTATTACCAACATCACCAGCGCCCGATAAACCCAAACGTTAAAAGGTTGAGCAAAAGCCAAGGGCGGAATTAGGGCAATGGCGATCGCAATCAAAATTACAATTGGGGTGTATATCTCTGCAAACCGATCCACCCACTGCTGAGAAGGAGCGCGACTTCCTTGAGCTGATTCTACCAAATGAATAATTTTAGAAACAGTTGTATCACTAACAGTGTGAGTTACTTTAACTTCTAAAAAGCCTGATTGATTCAATGTTCCAGCAAAGACAGTATCGCCTGGTGCTTTATCTTCTGGAATTGACTCTCCTGTAATTGGCGATTGGTCAATGGCACTGCTGCCAGAAATAACTATGCCATCCAACGCCACGCGCCCTCCGGGTCGAAGCGTCAAAATTTCACCAACTTGAATGCTTTCAACGGGAACTGTAACTTCTTTATTCCCCCGCTTGACAGTAGCAGTAGGTGGAGTTAAATCCATGAGAGCGCTGATAGCATTGCGCGTGCGACCAAAGGTAAAAACTTGCAGTGTTGTACCCAAAGAAAACAAAAACAGGACTAGCGTTGCCTCAAACCAGTCCCCCAAAATTACTGCCCCAATAACTGATATGGTCATCAGCAGATTCATATCGGCACGGCGCAAGCGCAACTCAAACAAACCTGCCCGTGCAATAGGATAGCCTGCAATTACTATGCCAATTCCATAAAAAGCCCTTGCTATCCAGATCGGTAATGCCAAATGTTGAGTCAGCAAACCCAGGACTAACCCCAATCCCGCTAAAATTACGCTCTGTCCTCGGCGGTTGTTAATCCAGAATTTCCAGCTTGCTGGGTCGCGTTTTTGAGTTGCTATTATTCCAGCGTTGATTACGATTATTATCTTTGGGGAAAATAGCACAAGCCGCCTCATAGTTCTTAGTCAAGTTATCCTTAGCTTGCAGTTACCGTTTGCAGTGATTCCATTGGTGATGTTTACAAGTAACCGTCACTTAATGGGAGACTTTGTAAATCCCCTGTGGCTAAAATCTCTAGCTTGGTTAGTTGCTATTATTATCGTCGGTCTAAATGTTTGGTTGCTATTACAAAGTATTTTGGGTTGACTGGGTTTCAAGCTTTAAACCGCTTAGGATGGATCTAGTCAAGAACAATCTCGTGTATCTGTCTTGATAAATATATCAAGGAGAAAGTTAAGCTATGAACTATATTCACTCTTCTGTTGCCATTCTGGGAATAACGAGTAGCGTACTGAGTGGAATACCTGTTGCTGTTCATGCTGCACAGAAAGCACCAACGCACATCCAACAGATGAATTATCAGGAATACTATAGTCAGGGTGTGCAAAAGCTTGAGCAAGGCAACTTCAACGCTGCAATAGAAGATTTTAGTCGGGTAGTACAGTTAAATCCTACATACTATGAGGGTTTCTGCCTGAGAGGTTTGGCAAAATCTCAATTAGGAGATTTTAAAGCAGCCGTTATCGACTTTGATCAAGCACTGCGATTAAATCCCAACCATACAGATGCTTACAACAGTCGGGGGACTGCTCATGCGGAACTAGGAAGCATTCAAGCTGCGATTACCGACTTTAACCAGGTAATAAAAATTGATCCGAAGTCTGTAGATGCTTACTACAATAGGGGCTTTTTGAATTATAGACAAGGAAATCACAAGCTGGCGATCGCTGACTTTAACCAAGCCCTACAAATCAACCCCAATTTAGCTGATGCTTACGGCAACCGAGGACTTGCTGAATATGCTTTAGGCGATCGCAAAAATGCCATTAATGATTTAGAGCAAGCTGCAAGTCTATTTCAGCAGCAAGGAGATAGGCAGAGGTATCAGCAAACACAAGTCCTGATTCAGCAAGTTCAGCGTTAGTAATTCATTCAGGGTAAATAGAAGCGTTAAGAAACCCGGTTTTCTTGTGAATCAGGTTTATAAATAAAAAAACAAAAGTCACCCTTTTATTTTTATGATTTCACTGCTCCTAGCTTCTCTGGATTAACCACTGCAAAAATTGCTCGAATTTTATCACTTGCAAACTCAAAACTAAAAGTACTATGGGGCTTTTTATCCACAGTATTGATAACTCCAGGCTGACCATTGACTGCTACAACCTGTGAAACTAGCGTAGGTGTTAATCGGCTGCGTCGAATCGCCACTAAAAAACGAGCTACTTTTATACACCCATATAATGGTTTCTGTGCTGCTACAACTTTACCTCCTCCATCTGACCAGAATGTTACATCTTCTGCCATGAGTGCAATGAGTCCCTGTACGTCGCCGTGATTCCAATAGTCGAGAAATTGCTCAACCAAGATGTCTTTATCATGGCAATTTAGGGCGATCGTCGGTCTGCGTAGCACAAGATGCTGACGGGCGCGACAAACAATCTGGCGGCAATTTGGGATACTTTTGCCTACAGTCTTAGCGATCGCCTTGTAGTCATAATCAAAAACTTCGCGTAATAGGAAAACGGCTCTTTCTTCTGGCGATAGGCATTCCAGTAGCATGAGAAATGCGAACGAAAGGGATTCTGCTAATTCAGCACAGTCTTTAACATCCGTTAGTTCTGTTGTCAGTGGCTCTGGCAACCATGTTCCTATGTATTGTTCTCGCTTCATACGGGCAGATCGAAGATGGTCGATACATAAACGAGTCACTGTACTAGATAGAAACGCTTTAGGAGACTGCACTACACTTTCAGTACTTTGCCAGCGAATCCAGGCTTCCTGCACGATATCTTCTGCCTCGGTCACGCTTGCAAGCATTCGATAGGCGATCGCAAACAGGAGGGATCGATACTGATTGAACAGGTCTAATCGGTTCATAAGTTACCAAGTTGCCGCTATCATCATCAGCTTTACTCGTGCCTGTTCAATACTCTGTCGCCGAATTTCATCAGGCATAAACTGATTTGGAACAGCAATAATTGTGATGTCTTCAATGCCAATAAAGCCCAAAATTGATCGCAAATAGGTTTCACAAAAATTCATACTTCCCATTGGCGTATTGGGCGCAAAATTTCCGGCACTCGGAGTAATCACCAATGCCTTTTTGTTGATCGCAAGTCCTTCAAAAGTAAAACTGGTTGGATCAAACGTAAAGGTGCGATTAACTCGAACGATATTATCCACATACACTTTAAAGGTTGATGGAACGCTAAAGTTATACATGGGCACACCGAGTAATAAGCGATCTGCCCACAGCAACTCCTCAATCAGTTGCTCGGAGTCAGCAAGTACCGTTTTCATATCTGGTGTTCGACTGTCTGGAGGAATATAGTTTGCAACTGTCCACAGTTCTGTAGGATGAGCAGGGGGATTCATACCGACATCTCGCTGTTTATAGCGTCCATCAGCATGGAAGTTCTGCCATGTTTGAATAAATTCGTGACTGAGTGTGCGAGAAATTGATTGTTCTAACCGTACACTGGATTGAACTTCAAGTAGCTTCATAAGGTTGTCTCATAAACTTCTGATCGGTTCAACAATTTAGCGTTTAGATTGTTGGTAAAGTTGTTCAAGCTGTGTCGCATTAAGTTCACAATCGATCGCATCTATTAAACTCTCTTGACTTGCTGCTATCGATTGAATCCCTTGTTGACAAACTTTGGTCAGAAATATGATTAAATCACTCAATCGGCTAAATTGAGGCTGTGTTGATAAAAATGATTCAGTCACTCCCATCGGCGGCAGTTTTGTCCCGTCAGCACAATAAATGACGGGTTTCTCTGGGTCTAAGCGCATCATGCAGTAGATCGTATCCTTGCCATTAGTCAAGATAGAAAAAGGCAGTAAATCGATTAAGCATCTGCCAAGTTTTAGATGGTGATGTCCTGCTAAGGCGTAATCCAATGGCAAGAATTTGGCAACAATAAGGCGATTTTCCAGTTTTAGATGCATTTCGTTCTCTCGACCGGATAACTCCCCATGCCATTTTCCTTTGAGCCTGAGTAATTTCTGTGCCAAATTTAACTTTCCTGGCTTGCCAGATAGCCCATTATGCCATTGATACAGGTCGGAAGCATCTTGGGGAAACTTCCATGAAAATGAAGCGATTTGTACCTCTTCAGCACGGGTTAATCCAGTCTGTAGACGGCTGGCAATTTTAGGTGCAGTTTGGATTAGCACAGTGTGAAAACAATCAAGTATTGCGAGGAGTTCAGTCATGGCGATCGCCCACAGTTAAAGTTATAAATTGGCTTACATAATCAAAGACGAGAGAGGCACTTGGTTTGTGACAAGCCGATACTCCGAGTTTTTCCACCTCTATCAAATTCCCTAACCTTTGCATCCATATAAATCCTTAGTTTTGTTGGGTCATCATCATTTGCTGATTAATACGATTAACCTCTTTAAACCAATTTGTAATTACATTTTGTAACGGTGATTTCAGTTAAGCATCAAAACGTTTTTCCTGTAGAGGTAGGGAACTTAAACCCCTAAAATTTGCTCAATTTTGTTCAACAGTTAAGTTTGTTTGATTGCTAGATAATCACCGTTGCTTTACCCCGGTGAAAATATCAAGACAGGAAGTTTTGAAAGAAGTTCCTAGACGATAACATTTACGGATCATATCTAAGGCAGAGTATGGTACGCGTAATCGAAGTGGGTAAAATACGGGGAGATGTAGGGGTATTAAACCCTTGATTTTACGATAAACTACTTGATTTCAACTATTACGGTAACAATTGTAATCAGGTAAGATCATCAAAGCTGACGTTTGCCATCCTGCTGTTGATGGTTTGTAAGAATGCTCAAAAATTCATCCCACGCTTCCCAAAGGGACAAACATGGGGCAACTTGAAGTTTAAGCTAAAAATTTCATCTCAATTTCATCTTCATTTGGGAGAGTAGGTAAAGTACTTGATCTTTAAACTTACTTAGCTGCACAGCAAGCAGACATCCCTTAAAACGTTTAAAAATGCTTGACTATATTGTTAAATGGTCGATCGCTCAACGCTGGCTAATAGTTATTGCTTCCATCCTCATATCTGTTTGGGGCTTTCTCGTCCTTACGCAAATGCCACTGGATGTATTTCCCAACTTTGCCCCACCCCAGGTCGAAATTATGACCGAAGCACCAGGACTTGCAGCAGAGGAGGTTGAATCCCTAGTTACCCGACCAATAGAAAGTGCTATCAACGGTACCCCAGGACTGGAAGCATTGCGTTCTTCCTCGGCTGTAGGTCTTTCTGCTGTGAGAGCTACTTTTAGCTTGGACACAGAAATTTATCGCGCTCGTCAATTGGTGACAGAACGGTTGCAACAAGCACGCAGTCAACTACCGCAAGGTGTAGAAGATCCAGAGGTTCTTCCCGTCAGTTCGCCTTTAGGATGGACTGTCAAATACGCCTTTACCTCTGAAACCACTCAAATAATGGAGGTATGGCGGATTGTCAACTGGCAAGTGAAGAACCGCCTGCTGGCTGTCCCTGGTGTAAGTAATATCGTCATATTTGGTGGGGATGAACGTCAGTATCAAGTGTTGGTTAACCCTGATAAGCTGAAGGCGTTTAATGTTTCCCTTGATGATGTCACCAAAGCCGCCGCCGCAGCCAACGCTAATGCACCAGGGGGATTTTTAATTACTCCTGATCAGGAGACATTGGTGCGAGGGGTAGGGCGGATTGAATCTATTGAGCAGTTGAAAAAATCAGTAATTAAAGCCAAAAATGGCATGCCAGTACTGTTAGAACAAGTGGCCGATGTACAAATTGGTGCAGCACTCAAACGCGGCGATGGCAGTTTTGCGGGTAAAAAAGCGGTAATTTTGACAGTCAACAAACAGCCAACAGCAGATACGCCAAAAGTAACGAAGGCGGTTGAAAAAGCAATAGAGGAAATTCAGGCCGGTCTGCCTAAAGATGTCAAAATTACAACTACTTTCCGTCAAGAAGATTTTATCGAAGCCTCGATCGAAAACGTTGAAGAAGCTTTGCGTGATGGTACTATCATCGTTTCCGTCATCCTTATTCTGTTTTTGATGAATTGGCGCACGGTAATCATTAGTTTGAGCGCCTTACCCGTGTCCTTATTATTAGGAATGATGATTCTGAACTGGACAGGACAAGGCATCAACACCATGACTTTGGGCGGACTGGTGGTGGCTATTGGTTCAGTGGTGGATGATGCCATTGTAGATATGGAAAACGTCTACCGCCGCTTGCGGGAAAACCAACTAGCAGGTAATCCCATTCCACCATTGCAAGTTGTCTTTAATGGTTCAGTTGAGGTGCGGGTTAGCGTCCTCTTCGCCACAATTATTATTGCAGTTGTCTTTGCACCGATTTTCGCCCTCTCTGGTGTAGAAGGTCGAATTTTTGCACCAATGGGTTTAGCCTATCTGCTGTCAATTGCTGCTTCCACCTTAGTCGCGCTGACATTAACCCCAGCAATGTGCGCCCTGTTGTTAACAAATACAAGATTACCCAGTACAGAAACTTGGTTAGAAAAACAAACCCATAAATTTTACCGTCCAGCTTTGAAATTTTCTATGCGCCGCCCCAAAATTATTTTAGGAATGGCGATCGCTGGCTTTGTGGCTTCATTGGTAATTATGCTAGGTTTAGGGCAAGTTTTTTTACCAGAATTCCAAGACCGCTCTTTGGTAATCGCCGCAGTTTTAATGCCTGGTCAGTCTCTGGATGCGACTAATCAAGTAGGGATAGCGATCGAAGAAGCCCTGAAAAAAAATCCTGGGGTTGAAACGGCTCAATTGCGCTCTGGACGGGCTGTGGGGGATACTGAGGTGGCTGGTGTAAACGGGGCAGAAATAGATGTCCAACTCAGCGAGGAGGGAGCAAAAGACCGAGACAAGACAATTGAAACGATTCGTAAAGAATTTGATAAAATTCCCGGGGTCGTTCCCAATATCGGCGGGTTTATTTCGCACCGGATGGATGAGGTACTCTCAGGTGTACGGAGTGCGATCGCTGTGAAAATTTTTGGCCCCGATTTGGAACAACTCCGCACCCTTGGTGAACAAGTACAATCAACTATGGGCCAGGTTTCGGGTCTAGTAGATTTGCAACTAGAACCGCAAGGGGAGCAACGCGATTTTGTGAGGTTGGGTGAAAAAGGTGCGATCGCTAACAACT
>NZ_CAWUDO010000176.1:0-10448 GCF_963920935.1 Nostoc sp. CCY 9925
GATAATTTCTTTCCTGAACTACTTGCTTATTCCGGAAAGTGACAAAAGAGGGATATGAGTAAAGTTCATCATGTCTGCTATGGCTTGCAGGTATGCATAGTTCTCTATCTTGCTGTCCTTGAGGATTGTTATTCAAATAATCCTGCACCCAATTACAGCCGTAGTCTAGTAATCCATCTAACTCTAGATTCAGCCTTAAGTCCCACAAAATTACACTCTTGTCCATACTGGCTGAGGCCAGCATAGTACCGTCAGAATTAAAATCCAGTTTCTTAATCCCAGCTTTATGTCCATACAATGTTTTTAGCAGCGTACCTTCTCGGTTCCAAAACTTAATAGTTCCGTCAAAATCTGCTGAGGCAAGGGTTTGCCCATCTGGACTGAAACTAACTGTTAAAACTACATTCTTTTGATCCAAGGTTTTAAATTCTGTGCCGTCTGAATTCCAAAGTTTAATAGTCTTATCTGCACTGCTTGAAGCAATGATTTGATTATAAGGACTGAAACAAACTGCAATCACTTGCTGTGTGTGCCCCTCTAAGCTTTTCAAGAAAGTTCCATCTCGCTTCCAAAGCTTGATCACTTTATCTTCACCTGCTGAAGCAATGATTTCACCATCAGGGCTGATACTGATATCGAAAATTCTACCCTGATGTCCTGGAAAAGATTTTATCAACTCACCTTGTGATGTCCACAGTTCAATTAATCCCGTAATATCCCCAAGCGCAAACCATTGGCTGTCAGGGCTAAAGCTGACTCCTAGAACTTCTTTTAATTCTGTCTCTCCTGTATGCCCTTTCAATAACTGGGAAGGACAAGAACCATCTGCTGTGGTTAGTCTATCTGCTTTTGTCAATACAACTGTTCTATCTCCAGCAACTGACACAATCAACTTACCATCTGGGCTAAAAACCAAGTTAGTTATTGCTCCATACTGCTGCCATTGGTCAGTCTTTAACCAAGTGCCATCCTGCTGCCACACTTGGACAGAGCCATGTCCACTGGTGGTGATAATTGTCTGGCCATCTGGGCTAAAGCGAGCAGCATAAACTACATCAGTATGATTGTCCAGAATTTTTAGGGATGTACCCCTGAGTTTCCAGAGTTTGACTGCACCATCATCACTGCCTGAAGCGAGAATCTGACCATCTGAACTGAACTGAAGCACACGCACTGCGGCTTTGTGTCCTGTTAGAGTTTTCAGCAATGTTCCATCCTGGCGCCATAGTTTAATTGTTGTATCTTGTCCACCTGAGGCGATGGTTTTACCATCCGGGCTAATGCTAACGCTCCACACTGCATCTCTATGTCCCTCATAAGCAGGGCTGAGTAGATCGCCGTTTATATTCCAAAGCCTGACTTTACTGTCTCCACTAGCTGTAACAACCATCTGACTATCAGAACTGAATGCGATCGCATTTACTGAGGCATTGTGTCCTGGAAGTATCC
Source organism: Nostoc sp. CCY 9925 (assembly GCF_963920935.1). Lineage (NCBI taxonomy): Bacteria > Bacillati > Cyanobacteriota > Cyanophyceae > Nostocales > Nostocaceae > Nostoc > Nostoc sp. CCY 9925. The sequence continues at coordinate 1,450 of NZ_CAWUDO010000176.1, forward strand.
TGCATGTACCATCCGTGATACACCAGAGTTTTGCTTCATACTCCCAGCTACAGGTTGCTAGAAACTGACTATCAGGACTAAAGCAAATCTGCATAAGCTGGTTATTATGCGCTGGCAAAATTTGTTGAGTCCCATCTAGGTGTAATAAGATAACTGTTCCCTTTGCCATACCCATTTGCTCACCACTCAGAGCAATGAGTTGCCCATCAGGGCTGGGAATCGCTATGGAAAGCGGATATTGATTCTGCCAAAATTCTAGCGGCTTACCATTTAATTGCCATAGCACTGTTCCGTCTTGTGTTCCATTTTGAAATTCCGTTAACATCAATTGTTCATTAGGACTATAGTCTATCAATTGCCATGCCACTGTTCCGTCTTCAAATTTCTTTGGCATTGCTAGTTTGACTGGACTGAAAGCTACTTTCATCACCCTGCCAATTTGCAGACAGTTGTATTCCTGAATTCTGGCGAGATTTTGTAGCAGGGCAACTGTAATATCGCGAGTCAGGCTGTCTTGTTCTGACCACTGTGTACCTTTGAGTTGCTTGAGTTGCTGAAATTTCCTACCAGCTTTCAAGCCAGAGATTAATGCTCCAAGTTGATTATCATTAAATCGGGCTTCAGAAAGTGCTGTCAAGGCTTCGATTTGGCCTTTCATTGCTTCATCTCGTTGTCTTTGAGCTTCTGCCAATTCTCTAAGGCGTTGTGTTTTACTCTCGTTAATAAACTTTGTCTCTAAATCATTGAAGCAATTATCATTAGATGCAAGTACTCTCTCTAACTGAGGTAATCGCTCTGCTTCCCTTGACCAAAGACCACCAGTGCCTTTACCTTCATCCCAGTCTTTGGCAGCAGGAGTTAAACGTTGCCGTAATACTAAATACTCTTGCTCTTGTTGAAGCCAATTTTGTAACTTGTTCCATCCTCGCACTAGGAAATCGTGAGCAGGCTCGACGTAAGGCTCTCCTGTCTCTTGTCCTTTCACCAACAGACGAGCTTTGACCAGACGATCGCTCACCAGCCGCACACGCTCATTTTCTTCTGGATCTAAATACACCAACTCCGACTCTGGGACTCGTCGCCGTGCGACTCCACCCCCCTCAATTGTCACCATCCGGAGCATCACCCGTCGCATTGTCGCTTGGTATGCTTTGCCTGATGCTTCACCAAAATCTCTAACAAGATTGTCATACTCTTCTGTTGCTCTACGAGTCAGCGCACCTGCTACTCCGCCAAGTTCTTCATAGTCTTGGATTCCCAAAGCGCGATCGCTACTGTTTGGGTCTTCTCTCCATCGCTTTGTAAGCTTAATGTAAAGTTCACTCAACGTAAACGAGAGCAATGGCAAGGCTCCGGGCATCTGCCCGACTTCATCAATCAATTTGCCCACCAACTCTTGTGGTTCAAAGTATAAAGCTTGTTTGAGAGCTGGCCCTTCTATTGCATCCGTCAACTCATTCGAGTTCATCGCCCGTACCGGAAACCGCCCATCCTTCCAGTACGACTTCAACGGTGAATCCAGAAAACGGGGTTCAAAGTCAGAACGCAGGGTCAGCACTACACGCCACTGATGGGGACAAGCAGCGATCGCTCCTCGCAACATTTCCAGGAACGGCTGGCACTGTTTTGGCTGAGTGGTGTGACCACCTCCAGTTCGATCGCTCTCCCGGCTATCCTCATGACTCGCCGTAATTAGCTCTTCAAACTGATCAATTACCAACAAAAGTTTGATATTTGGATGATTCTGGCTCCATGTTTCGATGGCAGTGATGAGATACTGAGGATTATGCTGGAGATGCCCAAGCAAGGAATTGAGTGTAGCCAAAATCTCTTCATACAGACGGACTAATAATTGCTGTTGTCCTGGAGGACACAGAGTTTTTAACTGGGTAAGATAATCCTCAATCAGCAGCAACTTTGCTTCTGGTGTTGCACTACACCAAGATTGTGCAACTTTAATCAAAGTCTCATTAATTTGTAAAGTGCGATCGCTCTCTGGCTTGGCTTGAGCAGTGCTACCCAAATCCCCATCTGCTTGTGTCCTAGATTCAAGAATTTGCTTGAGTGCCTCATCCAAAAAACTCACTTGAGACAATTGCTCAAGGAGGCTGGCATTTACGACGGGCAGAAGTACCCTTGCCAACGATTTAAAAGGCAACTCACCAGGTCGCATCGGGTCAAGAATATACCATTGGTTTGGCTGCTTGTCTCGTAGATAAGGAATTAATCCGGCTTTGACTAAACTTGACTTACCTGAGCCTGAAACTCCCAGTACTACTGCCAGGGGCTGATTAGGCACCAAGAGACGTTTTACTAGTTCCTCAATCAGAACTTGCCTACCAAAGAAGAACTGTGCATGTTTCTCATCAAATGATTTTAAGCCGCGATAAGGATTATTGTTTTCATCCAGGGGAGGTGCAGGCTTGAGTTGGTCGCGTGTAAATTCTGGTTTGGTGAAAATAAATTCACCCCTATCATACTCTCGTCGTAGCGGATAGAGTCCAGGGTTTTGCCGTTCTTTGGATAATTCACTGACTCGTTGCTCTAAATAGAGATACAGTTCATGGGCAGTAATTACACCATCGGGAATCAAATCTGCACGATTGTTCTGTAATCCCTCAATCAGCGCCAGAGCAAAGGGGGAGTGTGAGGAATTGGTCACAGTTCCGCGTTTATCTTCTGCCAAGACAACATTATCGAGGGCTATATCCATTGCTTCCTGGTCATGGGCAGAGGAGGTGATAACTTGCCAAGCGGGAAAGCGAATAAAGCGATCGTAGTGTTCTCTACGAACGGTTTCTAGAATGGGAATCAGTTTTCTAGTGCCTGCCCATTGAAACGTCCCTGCAAAACAACAATCCAAAATTACCAGCAAGTGATGGCAAGGCAGTTGGCTTAGCTGTTCATACACATATTGCATGGATAGAAAAGAATCTGCTTTGTTCAGGTCGGCATTCTGTGGCACCAAATATCCTGCTGGTCCATCTTTGCTGTTACGAGGAATTCCATGTCCTGCATAGTAGAAAATTAGGCGATCGCCACTTGTTGGCTTGAGTTGATTGGGTATGGTTTTAGAAAGTAGGTCTTCGAGCCCTGTCAGCGTTGCTTTGTCGTCAAATAGTCGAATGATATCTGTTTGTTTGTACGCATACTCTTTCTCTAGAATGTCAGCAATGGCACTAGCATCACCAACTGCTGTTTTCAGATCGTGAATGCCATTACTGTTATAGCTATTAATACCGATGACTACTGCTAAGTTGCGATCGAAGTTCGTCGTATTTTCTTCCCACTGCATTCGTGTGAGTCCTTAGTTTATTTGATTTTTTGCCTTCACCAGCACTCTAATGACTTGATTGTAACTACTTACAGCAAATGTTTGATTTCATTGATAGAAATAATTTACAAACAAAACCAGAAATGTCTATATTAATTTTAAAGATGAGATCTCGAAAAATCCCCCGTGGTTGCATCTTTTCTGATTCTTGCTATCGATAAAAGTTATAGGCAACAATATCGTTGCGATGGTTGTGAGTTTGAATGAGGTGAGCAGCGATCGCGCTTTTTGTCACCCCATAAAGCCTTTAATGAGCCGTTTGATGTCATTCGTCAAAGGCTATTGCAACTAAGCAATATGAGTCTGATGAAATCATCATATATCTTGTATCGGACTTTATATTGAGATTGAGTCACTCAATCCTTTAGCAATTGCATCAGCCATACTTGACGGATTGTAAAGTTCCATATCGATTTTGGAATCACAAAAACAGCACTCTATAAGAATACTTGGCATTTCGGTATTTTTTAAAACATAGAGGTTAGAACCATCTTTTACTCCTCGATCTGAAAATCCCAAGTTAACGATATTTTTTAGTACTAAGTTTGCAGCTTTTTTCCCTAAAGTACCATGACTAAATGCTTCAGAACCACTAGCTTGTCCATTGAAACAATTAAAATGAATTGAAGCCAATAGTTCAACTTTTTGAGAATTAGCTCTTTCCACTCTTTGTTTGAGAGATTCTATTACACTTGAGGCTGAACTTGGAGTACAATTTACTACTTGATGTCCTAATATAGTTAATTTTTCTATAACTAATATTCCAACTTCTTTTGTTAGATCATCTTCCTGACGAATCCCAGTAGAACCTATATCAGGCGGGCAGTTATGTCCTATATCAATACCAAATTTCATTGAATTAATATTCTCCTAATTTAGAAAAAGTCATGAAAGTTTAAGTTTGAGGCCTTGATGAATAATCTTTAATAAATAAACTAGGAAATTTGAATAATTTTTATTCAATTAACCAGATGTGTTGCCTCTAGGCGCAGGAAATTTACTCGCCCTGAAACCTCTCCTGCGACGATAGTAACTCCATCTGAAGCTACGGCACAGGATAGAAGTGAACCATCGCTACCCCAATTAGCAATGGCTGAGCGACTTTGCAGATCCCAGACTTTCAAAGTTCGGTCATTTGAGGTAGAAATAGCCAACCGCCCTTGCAATGCTACTGATACTGCCAAGACTGGGTTATTATGTCCTTCTAACGTGTACGTAGCTGTCCCATGCTGCAAGTCCCAGACTTTTAAAGTGCAGTCTCCAGAAGCAGAGATAGCCAGCTGTCCGTGTGGCGTTACAGTAACCGCCCAAACGCGATCGCTATGCCCTTCTAAAGTATGTATAATAGTTCCAGATTCCAAATCCCAAATTTTTAAGGTGCGATCGGCTGAAGCCGAAATTACTCGCTTTCCATCCGGAGTTACAGTTACTGCTCTAACCCAGTCAGTATGACCTTCTAAAGTATGTATAACAGTTCCAGATTCTAAATCCCAAATTTTTAGGGTGCGATCGGCTGAAGCTGAAATTACCCGCTTTCCATCCGGTGTCACAGCTACTGCTCTGATGAAGTTAGCATGTCCCTCCAAAGTACTTAGAGAAGTTTGATTTTCTAAGTCCCAGACTTTCAAAGAGCAGTCATCTGAACCTGATACTATCCAAGAAGTCCCTGGAATAACAGCTACTGCTCTTACACCTTTGCTATGACCTTTTAAGGTATGTAGATAACTTCCATCTTGTAAGTTCCAAACTCTCAAAGTGCGGTCATCGGAAGCGGAAATAGCTAAACGTTGGTCAGGTGTTATTGCCACTGCCCAAACTCGCTCAATATGACTTTCACAGATGTTTAGAGAAGTTTTATTTTCGATATCCCAAACTTTCAAAGTTTGGTCGTCTGAAGCAGAAATAATGTGTCTTTTTTTCGGATTGATAGCTACTGCTCTAACTGCGTTAGTATGACCTTCTAGAGTACGTAAGGCTATCCTAGTTTCTAAATCCCAAACTTTTAATTTTCGGTCATCTGAGGCAGAGACGATTTGCTGTCCACCAGGTAGTACAGCTACTCCTCTAACCCAGTCAGTATGACCTTCTAGACTGTGTAAAGCTGTTCCGCTTTCTAAATTCCACACTCTCAAAAACTGGTCAGCTGAAGCAGAGATGACTAGCTTCTTGTTTGGGGTATTAGCTACTGCTACTCCAAAGACACGCTTTGTATGACCTTTCAAAGTGTGTAAAATTTCTCCACTCTTTAAATCCCAAACTTTCAATGTACAGTCGTCTGATGCCGAAACCAATTGCTTTCCGTCTTGGGTAATTGCTACTGCTCTAACTACATCGGCATGACCTTCTAGAGTATTCAGAACTGTTCCGCTATTTAAGTCCCAAACTTTTAAAGTATGGTCATCTGATGCCGAAATTACGCGATCGCCATTTGGAGTAACTGCTACTGCCCAAACTGCACCACTGTGACTTTTCAAAGTTTGCAAAGTTTTTCCACTCTCTAGATCCCAAACTTTGAGGGTGCGATCAGCGGAAGCAGAAATTATTTGCTGTCCGTTAGGAGCGATCGCTACTGCCAAAATTGCACCATTATGACCTTCGAGAGTTTTTAATACTTGTCCGCTATTTAAATTCCAAATTTTTAGGGTAGAATCCGCTGAAGCTGAAACTGCTTGCTCTCCATTCGGAGTAATTGTTACTGCTAAAATGCCAGCAGTATGACCTGCCAACGTTTTTAGCAACGAACCTCCAGGTTGGCTCAAACTTGTTACTAAAGGACGCAGCCAAAGAACAGCTTTTTTAGGTTGAGCATGAGCCAGCATTACTTGAATTTCAGATATCTGCTGAGATAACAAGCGACCTAGCAATTGCCCTGCTAGTTGTGTCTTATCCTGAGCCAGAATATGGGCTGACAGACGGATAGCACTCTGCACTAAACACAAATCTGGAGCATTAGATAAAAAATCAAAATCTGTAATTAGGGCATTCACATCCGTAGCATCTAATTTTGCTTGCAGCCAGTCAAAGTTAAATAACAGCGCACGTAGTTCAGAATTCCTGTTAGCTGCATTGAGATGATAAGCGATATGATGCCAAAGATAGCGATCGCCAGTAGGTTTATCGTGCCAAAATTCCCCATCTGCCATATAGTAGTTGACGATGCGTTGATGTTGCTCTTTCGCCTCGCACCAAAAGTCTATATTGCGCTCTTCATTTAGCAAGTAATCACGTAGCGATTTGTGGAACAGAGTAAAAATTTCATGCCCATACTGATTATTATTAAAGTCAAGGAATTGACGCAAAACCCCTAAATTCTGTCGAATTTTGCCTTGCCCAATTCCAGTAAAGTCAGCTAACTGTACTTCGGTGATTGGTTCCTGGGCTACTGCTAATACTCCTAAAATGGGCTGGTAGCGATCTTCCCACTCAGTAACCGTGAAGCGGTTAAGGAAACCGTGATAGATTTCGTCGAGGCTTCGAGGTAATGCTGACAGATCATCAAGAAGCTGTCGTCCAGCTTCTATGTCGTTGATTAGAATTTTGGTATAGAGGAAGTTACCAGTTGAAAGTTCAGTCAGGTGGTTGACAAAAGTTGGCAATTCAACATTGGCTGATTGAAGTCGCGCCTGCATCTTCTCCTTACTTACCCGATTTTCAATGTACTTACGGATGTCGTTCAGGTTCATCTGCGATTCTGCGGCTAAAGTATAAGGCTGCATATGAGCTAAGTAGCGCAGTACCCGCCGCTCTGGTCGAGTGGTGAACAAAAAGCGCACCCACTGGGGTAGGTCATTCGCCTCAGCTAGTAGCGTGACTAGGTTATTATCGCCTTTGAAGGTTACGGCTTCATCGAGGGAGTCGATTAGCAGCAAGACAGGTTTTACAGGTTGATTGGGTAGAGCCGCAAGCGATCGCCGCAGCACCACATTCAAAGCCTCCTGTGGATTCTGAGTATGCAGGTTATTGATGACAACACCCCTGACTTGACTATCTTTGATGGTTTCGATTGTAATTTCTACATTCACTGAAAGTCTCAGCGGCTTGATGGTATTCGCTAAGGCTTCAGCGTAGTCTGGGAAGTAGTCGATTAGCTGCGCTGCCAGAGATAGCAGCACATTGTTCGGTTCAATGGTGCCACTGCGTCCAGCAATACAGAAGTGATAAGCGGCAATGTCTTGACGGATCTGTGTGAGACGAGCAGCGATCGCACTTTTTCCCACTCCCGGTTCTCCAGTCAAAATGAAGAATCTTTCATTTTCCTGCTGCAACCATCGGTCAATTTCCTCAAAAATCCACTCACGGCCTGTAAAGTTTTCGGTGAGCCTTTCGATATCACGCTCAAAGGCGATCGCTTTTAATTGGGTTGTAACAATTTCAGTCATCGTTTTTGGCTAGATGATGGTTGTGGTTGTTTTAGAGAGGAATGGCGATCGGCCTTGTCGCATTTCTGAAGCAGTATTCTTGCCAGGAGAAAGTTTGCTCATTAATAGAGGGGCTGCTAATATTGCTTTGGCTCCAAACATAATTTAGTTATTTCCAAGTTTTAATAGACTAATTATCATGGCCACCAACGTCCAACATCTTGAATGGCAAGAGTCACGGCTTTAGCTGCTTCTTTTCCACCAAGCGTGGTAATAACTTTTACAAAAGGGTGGAGAAACATAAGAAAATTGGGGCGAGGGCGATTAATTGAGCTTTTGAGGATATAGCACCAAAGTGTATAAAGTTCAGTCGAAGGTAATAGAGCAAATTGGGGAGCTATAGTCTCGAAGTAAAAGATTTCGCTAAAAGTGTCATCAGGAGACTTCATCACATAACTAACATACTCCTGTAAGGCTGTAACTCTAATAATCTGAGGAAGATGCTTAACTGGATTAACTAAAATGTCTATGAGTTCTGAATCACTTTTTGAGTTCAATACTTTTTGTAGAGCCTCATGTTTCATGGCAGTTGGCATAAAGCGCTCAAGCTCTTCTAAAGTTCTCGCACGAGCCTTATATTCATCAAAGAACGGAGCTATACTTACAAAAGTCCCAGCATAGGTTTTGAGTGTTGTTTGGACTAAGGAACTAAGTAAGGAGTTTGCAAGTGAATGCACTAAAATTCCTCGTCGTTTCTCATCCCCAATTGCTAAAGCATCTTTCAAAGCATTTTTCAAAGTCTGGTGTTTTAATGGTTCTGGTAAACTGGAGGCGATTTCTTCGAGAACCTGAGAACGTACTTGTTTATCTTTGATATTTCCTGCAATTCTCAAAGCTTCTTGTTGCAACTCTTTAGAGAAGCGAGGCATCAAATATTGTAGTCCTTCAGCACGCCATTTTTCTTCTTTAATCTCTTCAATTGCTTTTAATAGCTTTAGCTTAGATGACTCAGGAATATAAGACAAAAGTGGATATAGTAGATTTAAGCGATTGACTCCATCTTTAATTGAAAATGCAGCATTGAGTATTTGCTGATTTGCTGATTCAGATAAAGTTGGAATCAGCTTTCTCAATAGGTTTACACAGTCTTTTTCATCAGTTAGCTTTAGCGCCAGCTTCAATACATCTAATAAGATTTGCTGTTTTTGAGATTCTAATATGTGTGGCAAAATTACGTATAGCAACCACATACGCTCATGCTCATTGCGATATTTTAGTGCAGACTGTAAAACTTGCTGTTTTTGAGC
>NZ_CAWUDO010000177.1:0-10332 GCF_963920935.1 Nostoc sp. CCY 9925
ATCCCAGACGTTGGCGCTTTCGCGACGTTGAATGGTTGCTGTCATTGTTTTATAAATGCGGTTGCTTATTCAGCTAATGAATTAGGCGGTCTGTTTTCGCCTGTATATGTACTTTACATTGCTTTACGTAATTTAATCAAGTTTTATTAAGACAGTAAAACTTATCACTTGTATAAATTTTACTTATTTGAGCTTAGCTCAGAAGGTGCGATCGCACACTCTCCTATTTATAGATATGCAGAGAATTTTGACGAAAAAGCCCAGTTTCGAGAGGGGATAGGCTTTTAACTATCTCAATCCATCAAAAGAGGTAAGGTAGTGCGATCGCAACTGATTAAGCAAAGGTGATTAGAGATTAACCTTGACAACTTTGTTCTTTTCTTGCTCAGTTTTAGGTAGTGTCAGGTGCAAGATGCCATCTTGATAATCTGCGGTGACATTGGTGTTTTGAATCCGAGCAGATAAAGGAATTACACGTTGGAATTTACCGTAGTAAAATTCGGTCTTGGTAGTACCCTTTTCTTCAGTTTTAGTTTCAGACTTCCGTTCGCCGCTGATGTGAACAGCATCTTCAGTGACCTGAATATCTAAGTCTTTGGCGTCGATTCCTGGCAATTCTAGCTTCAGATGCAGAGCATCATCAGTTTCTTGTAATTCAGCAGCCGGAACTCTGAGAAAATCTCTATCAAACAATCCAGATGGTACTCTAGTGTCTTCAAATAAATTATTAATTTGACGTTGTAGAGTGCCGATTTCTCCCCAAGGGTTCCAACGAACTAGTGCCATAACTCTTCCTCGCAATTAATTAGTTATTTATTTAATAAGTTTTGCACTTGGGCTTGTGCTTAATTTCAATATTACGCATAGTTAAAACTGGTGTAAATTCGGTTATTATCACCAATAATATTGATGATTACCGCACTACGTTAATGACAAGAATAAATTACGGTTTACTCTCATTATTATGTTCGGTAAACCGAAATAGCGAGAATTTAGTAATAAAAGGCAATAAGTAATAATTTCGATAATCAAATGCGATCGCTATATCAATCAACCAATGGGACGATTTCCAGGATTGACTGCATGAATATATTCACTACCCGATCGCGGTCTTCCTCGTTTATAATACGCTTCTTCTGGTTTACCCCATCCTAGCTGCAAAATTATTTCCAAAAAGCTAGAATTTTCCCACTTCCATAAACTTGCCCATTCTGTTCTTTGAGCAATTCTTTCGACATCAGGCGTGATAATCTGTTGGTGTTGTTTACTATTGTTGAAACTTAAATACAAGTCCATCCCTGTAGTGACTTCATACCAAAATTGCAAAATCGTATTTTTAGCGGCTTTTAAGATTTCTAAGTCGCTGTTAAGCGCGATTAATTCGGTATCTACTTCGGGATAATGCAAGTTTTTACCCTTGACTGTCATCTGACGCCAGATAATACCTGACACTTGATTTTCTTTTTGGTAATCGTGAATTGCCGCTTTGAAATCTTGATAGGCTGTGAACTGTTGCAACCCATCAGTTCTGATAAACTGGTCAATTACGGGATTACCAGAAACTGTTACTTCTAATTTTAAGCGTTTTCCGTTGAGGCAAGCTTGGCGTTCGTCTGCCAAAATTTGGATTAGTTGCTGAGTGGTGTAAACCTTTGACATCAGAATACACTTTAATTAGTCATTGGTTATTTGGGCATTGGGCACTTGTACTGAGCGGCTTGCGTTGAGCGACTTGCCCTGAGCGGCTTGTACTGAGCGGAGCCGTTGGCGCAGCCTCTCGTAGAGAAGCAAGCCGAAGTATGGGGCATTGGGTATTTGTCATTAGCTATGAACTATAGACTATGAATTAACTTTCTAACGTGTTATGCAGAATATTTCAATAAATAGCCTTCATGAACTGTGCAGACAAATCATAGATGGAAAAGAGAATAGGTAAAGAATTTAGTTTGTAGCCTTCTACTTTATGCCTCCTAGCTTCTGCCTTCTACTTATTATGCTTTGCCATCTAAAACAATGCAGTAACACATAGCACTAAAAATTAGGGCAGACCAATTTGGTCTACCCGATAAGCTACTTAGCTAACTCACTACTGAATTCATTGAAAGCCCGCCGCTTTAGCTGTGCTGTTTCAGTGCGTGGTGATAAATCGAATATTTTGCGAAATTCATCGTCTATCTCTTCAAAAGGTACTTGACCCTTTTTATTTAAAACTACCTGACCTGATTGATTAAACACCAAAACTTGAGGAACACTCCCAGAATAGTAATATCCTGGTTCTGTGGGGTCGTAGGTCTCTTTAAGCGCGATGCTATCTACACTAATAGGGATTATCTCTACTACCCGACCATAGAATTCCTGTACCCGTGAAATGGAAATGGCATATCTTTTGGAATCGCTGCTGTCATCGAGATAAAACGCCAAAAATACAGGTTTATGTTCTGCTAAAGACTGTGCCAGCGTCAGTTTAGAAGGAACTAATGAACCATTACCAGCGTAAACGACAAACATGTTGCCATCATACCTATCATCGTTGAGACCAGCATATGCAGGTTGCATACTTATAATGAACAGACAAACAACCAAGAACAGGCATTTGGACAGCAATTTTTGCCAGCCAGTAAATTTTTTATGTAAAAAAAGAAACTTTGTGCTATTCATCAAAAGAAACCTTGCAAGCTACTACTTGTCGTGAATTGTGCTGAAATCGGCAAACTAGGCTGGATATATAATTACGCCCGCGCACTATTTTTTAAGATAACTTGTATCGATGAATCGAATGCAAGGCTCTATTCCAGACACCGCAGAATTCGACGATCTGGCGGTCAACTACACATATATTGGGTCAATGCCTAATATATTCAAAATAGCCTGCATTAGTACTTCTGGTTCAATTGGTTTGGAAATATGGTGTTGAAATCCGGCGGACAGTGCTTGTTGTCGATCGCTTTCTCCAGCATAAGCAGTGAGGGCGATGGCCGGAATTTTTCCGCCGCGATCGGCTGACAGCTTTCTAATTTGCCGAATTAGTGTGTAGCCATCCACATCAGGCATACCAATATCGCTGATTAGCAAATCAAATTTTGCTTGTTCCAAACTGCTCAAAGCTTCACTAGCGGAGTCCGCTTGAGTCACTTGCGCCCCGTACTGTTCTAGTAGGAAGGCGATGAACTCCCGCGAATCTCTGGCATCGTCTATAACTAGTGCTTGCAATCCATTGAGATTGAGGTCTGAGTGATTATGGGACGGAGTATCATCTTGATGCAGTTTTGCCGCAGGGATGAGTGGTAGCTTGACTGTAAACGTCGAACCTTGTCCTTCTCCAGGACTCGCTGCTTCAACGGTTCCTCCGTGCAGTTCAACCAAATGACGCACGATGGCTAACCCCAACCCCAACCCCCCAAATCTTCGGGTGGTTGTCCCATCAGCTTGGCGGAAGTAGTCAAAGACGTAGGGCAAAAAGTCACTAGAGATACCTTTACCAGTGTCGCTCACAGTCACTTGAGCATAGCTAGGGACTGGGGATTGGGGATTGGGGACTTGAGTTATTTCTTCCTTTACTTCCCCTGCTCCCCCTGCTTCCCCTGCTTCCCCTGCTATCTTGTACAATTGCACCTTTACTCGACCACCTTGTGGGGTAAATTTAATAGCGTTGGCAAGTAAATTCCAAACAACCTGTTGTAAACGAGCGGAATCACCCAGTACTTGACCAACGTTCGGTTCAAATATGGTTTGAATCTGAATGGATTTGGCTTCAGCCGCGAGGCGGACGGTTTCAAGGGCAGCTTTGATGGTAAAAGTTAGACCAACTGGAACTGTGTTCAAACTTAACTTACCTTGGAGAATGCGCGACACATCAAGCAGATCTTCAATCAGTTGCGCTTGTAACTTAGCATTGCGCTCGATTGTTTCGAGTGCGTACTGACTTTTGGCTGTGTCAGGCTGGCTCGTTTGCAGAATTTTTGCCCAACCCAAAATCGGATTCAGGGGCGATCGCAATTCATGAGACAACACTGCAAGAAACTCATCTTTAATTCGGTTGGCTTGCTGTGCTTGTTCAGTCTGTTGCTGCAAAGAGATCATCAGCTGATTGAGGCGATCGTTCTGTTCTTGCAGCAAAGCTTGTGCTTGTTTACGCTCGGTAATCTCTGACAGGATGAAAACAGCACCTGTGAGAGTCCCGTGCTGATTAAATGCCGGATCGATGGTTTTGGCAAACCACCGTCCTTGAGATTGAAATTCTAGAACTTGCCGTTGGTGAGTTTCTTTAGCACGGCGAAAGCAAATGCCGTCACCGATTCCCCATTGTGCGTTTATCAACTCATGGTACAAACGACCCAAAATTTCGCCAGGATGCTTGCCAACCATCTCCATCATTGCTCGATTACAGCGCAGAATTATACCTTGTCGATCTACCAGACATACGCCGTCGTTGATGGAGTCAAAGGTGCTTTGCCACTCCCGCGCTGAGGAAAAAGCAGATTCTTCTGCCCGTCGAATTCGCAATAGCGATCGCACCGTAGCAACCAGTTCAATGGGTTCAACTGGTTGTGCTAAATAGGCATCAGCACCGCTATCTAAGCCTTCTACTTTGTCGTGGCTTTGGATAAAACTTGCAGAAAGGTGTAGCACCGGAATAAAAGTCGTTTCTGGGTTGGCCTTAATTTGGCGACAGACTTCAAAGCCGCTCAAATCAGGTAATTTGACATCTAGAATTACCAAAGCAGGCTGATACTCAAGAACTGCCTTTAATCCAGCCGATCCAGTTGCTGCTTCCACCACGGTAAACCCCGCATTTTGCAAAATCCGGGTGACAACGTAACGATTGGCTGCGTTATCGTCAACATGCAGGATCGTCACGTGTAGATCAGACATTGGTTTGTCCCCAAGCATCCAAAACAATTCCGGCTTTGACGAGGGCATCTTGAAGTTGGGCGATGGTTGCCGTTTGAGAACCTGTTTCTTTGGAAAGAATGGCGATACTTTGTTTTGCTAACTGACTTTGCACTTCTACATCCAGTTGAGCAGATGAGTGAATGATTACAGGAATCGACTGAGTGACGGAATTGTTTTTAAGCTGCTCGAGTACATCAAACCCACCGATTTCTGGCATCTCTAAGTCAAGCACGATCGCATTTGGATACTCGCGTTGTGCCAAGTTTAATCCTTCTTGTCCATTCACGGCTTCTAAAATACTCAATGGTGTATTTACCAACAGCTGTTTTACTAGATACCGATAGGCGGGGTCATCGTCGATTAATAAAATTTTTTGAGGACTATTCTTATTAATCAGCGTATTGAGTTTATTTAACAGCGGCAATCTGTCTACGGGCTTAATTAGAAAGTCGTTGGCTCCTAGCGCTAGTGCTTGTTTTTCGTTATCAATGATGGTAATAACGAGTACAGGGATGGTACGAGTCGTTTCATCTCCTTTGAGTTCTCGCAAGAACGTCCAGCCGTTTTGCCCTTCTAGCATAATATCTAACATAATCGCCATCGGTCGAACTTGTTGTAAGACAAGCCTTGCCTGAGCTAAAGTCCGGGTCGGAATCAGTTGATAGGTTGACTCCTGAAGGTGCTTTTCGTAAATAAATAGCGTTTCCGGATGATCTTCAACCGCCAGAATGGGCAAGCGATTTGGCTCCAGTGGTGCGGGTTGCTGTAGGGTGGGAAATTCAGTCGCATGTGGGTAGACGATGGGAATCGATGTCGTAAAAGTGGAGCCTTGATCCAGCTCGCTTCTCATGGAAATGCTGCCACCGAGTAGCTCCGCTAGCTTGCGCGATAACGGCAACCCTAACCCAGTTCCCTTCACCTGCTTTTGCAGAGGGGACTCAATTTGCACAAAATCCTCAAAAATCCGCTCTTGATCGCCTGGAGCAATGCCGATGCCCGTATCGGATACGGAGAAGGTCACGGTATGACCTGTTTGGATGGCGGTGACGCGCACCTCTCCCTCCTGGGTAAATTTGAGGGCATTGGAGACAAAGTTTCTGAGAATTTGGGCGACTTTGCTCTCATCGGTATAAAGCGGAGGTATAGCATTGGGTTCCTCGACAATCAAGGCCACAGAGGAGCCTTGAACTAATAATGGGCGCAGCATTCCCCGCAACGTGGCAAACAAGTCACTGACTTCAAAGGTACTGGGGCGCACTTCAATTTTTCCAGCTTCCACCTTTGCTAAATCCAGCAAGTCGTTGACCAATTCTGATAATCCGATCGCTGCCTTTTGGATAAATGTTACCTGCTTTTCTTGCTCAGTGGTCAAATCTCCATCCATCCGTGCCAGCAGCATCCGAGAGAGGGACAAAATGGAGTTGAGGGGCGTGCGAAACTCATGGCTCATGTTTGAGAGAAAGCGGGTTTTTAGCTCGTTTGCCTTTTGCAGCGAGTCTGCCTTTTCATCCAGTTCTGCGTAGAGGGCAACTACACCGCGATTGGTATCTTCTAATTCTCGATTCAGGTGGATCAGTTCTTCCTCGCGCTTCCGCAGTTCTGCCATTGCCCGGAGTAATTCCTGGTTTTGCCGCTGGATTTCTTCATAGGGATTTTGAGGCGATCGCCCAATGACGGTTTCTCGAATCTGCTGCAATTGCGAATCGCTGAAACTAGGCGTGCGCTTCGATAACCTTTTACTCATCACCACCGTTGTTCCTTGTCCCGGTAGCGATTCAATCTCAAAGAAATCCATTAGTCTGCGGGTGCCGACGATGCCGAGTTCCATTCCTGTGCCAGAGTTGTAGCGTCCTGCCAAAACGTCTGCCAGATGAGGAATGCCCTCACCTCGATCCTCAACCCGAATCAGAAAAGCTTGCGGCTCTCCTTCGACACAAAATTCCACCATTCCGCCTTTAGCATACTGAAAGGCGTTGCGGGCAATTTCAGAAACTGCCGTTGCCAATCGTGCCTGATCTTGAGCATCAAAGCCCAGCTGCTCGGCGATTTCCCTAGTTCGTTGCCGAGCTTGCACAACATCCTGTTCGTAGTGAATTTCGAGTCTGAAAAGCATTGTCAAGTCAGTTCGCTCCAATTCAAACTTGCACTTCCTTTGCCGCTTGTTCCTTCAATTACGAATTAGTAAGTAGGCAGACATATTTAAATATAAAGTACAAAAGTTTAAAACCCCTATCAAAACACCCTTTTCCCTCCTGCCCCCTGCCTCCTGCCCCCTGCCTCCTGCCCCCTGCCTCCTGCCTTCTGCCTCCTGCCTCCTGCCCCTTGCCCCCTGCCTCCTGCCCCTTGCCCCCTGCCTCCTGCCTCCTGCCTCCTGCCTCCTGCCCCCTGCCTCCTGCCTCCTGCCTCCTACTTATTTGCCCATTCCTTTAGCCACTAACACCGTCACATCGTCGCGTTCTCGGTTAAAGTCGCGGTATAGCATACCTGCAATCAGGCTGGGATGTTTTTGACTCAAACCGGGATAGCGATCGAGCCGCCACTTAGTGTCTAATCCGTCAGAATGCATAATTAAAAGTCCGTTAGCATACCAGGGATAGCTCAACTCTTGAATTTTGCGGAGTTCATGCCCGACTATGCCGTTATGAGATAGCAGATTGTGGTGTTCAGTGAACGATAAAATGCTGGCAGAAATATTGCCAATGCCGGCAAAGCGGACAGACTGTTGTTCAAAGTTGATTTCGGCAATGGCTAGTACTGCTCCTCGTGTACTTCGCAAGGCCGCGTGGACAGCTTCGACGATCGCCCCAGGAAAAAGATGATGATGGTCTTGAAAGATTCTCACGGCTTGGGAAGCAGCACTGGCAGCCAGAGGGCCATGCCCTAAGCCATCCGCTACTAGCAACAAACTACGACAACTATCGACTTCACATGCCCAAGCATCTCCGGAAATGTCCTCACCTCGTTTGGGCAAACAGATCGCCCCAATTTCTAAGATCTTTTGGGGCGGATGGGGTGCCGAGTCTGACCAAACGTGAGCCAGGAGTGCTGTCCCTTGCTTGGGAATGGAGTAAATTTCCAATAAATTAGAGAGGCGAAGAATTGCGCCCAATCCGTTGCCTGATGTTCCGCCTGTGGAAAAGCCATCTTGCAAACACTCATCTACATCGACCATCCCCGGCCCTTTATCCAGCGACAAAACTTCAATGCCGACGGCTAAATGCTGCTTGAGCGATCGCAGCAGCATCACTCCACCGCGAGCGTGCTGCACCAGATTGTTAGCAATCTCTGTCACCACAATGCCAACTTTGCCCCGTTGGGTTTCCTGAAAGCCGAGCCGACTTACCAAAGCCATCGCTACCCGTCGGGCTTCCCCGGCCTGGCTGGATTCAGTAATTGTGATGGCGACAGATTCGATCATTTTATTTCCATCGTATAATTGTTACCCGTGTCCCTTCTCCCACCGCAGACTGAATCTCAAACTCGTTGGCAAGCCGTTTTGCACCGCTCAGTCCCATACCCAACCCGTTACCCGTGGTGAAGCCATCCTTCAGCGCCAGTTCGATATTCGGAATTCCCGGGCCTTGATCTTCAAAGGTCAGTTTAATTCCTCGTCGTTTCCCTTCCTCAAGCGTTTCTAGCTTGGCTGTGCCGCCTCCTCCATAGTTTAGGGTATTACGGGCCAACTCACTGGCGGCGGTGACAATTTTAGTTTGGTCTACTAAGCCAAAGCCAATTTCCACAGCCAGCTGGCGTACTGCCTGCCGAACTAAGACTACATCACCAGAAGATTGAATTTCGAGCGTTTCAGTCTTCTGCATCGTCATCTGCACGCCATTTAGTGGCAGTGATTTGATTTGTAGTTTCATCGAGTGACGATCGCAACAGTGCCATGCCTTTTTCTACGTTTAAGGCAGTGCGGATGCCCATCAGCGATAGCCCCAATTCCACTAAGGTGATTGCCACCGCAGGCTGCATCCCCACGACAACCGTTTCCGCATCCAGTACCCGTGACATTTTGGCAATGTTGGCTAAAATCCTTGCCAGGAAAGAATCAACAATCTCTAATGCCGAAATATCGATTAGCACACCGTGAGCGTGAGTTTGAGTAATGCGGTTGGTCAGGTCGTCCTGTAGCGTCATAGCAAGGCGATCGTGCATATCGACTTGGATGGTCACAAGCAGGAGATCGCCCATTTTGAGTATGGGAATACGTTCCATTGGTTTCTCCTGTCTACCTATTGGGGTTGATAGCGAATGGTCGCTCCCATCCGTTTTAACGCCATTACAAAGGCATCGGCTAGTGTCGCCTTTGTTGTGACATTAGTCAAATCAATGCCGAGATAGACGATGGTTTGGGCAATTTGAGGACGAATGCCACTGATTATACAATCTGCTCCCATGAGACGGGCAGCGTTAACGGTCTTAAGCAGATGTTGAGCCGTGAGGGTATCGACGGTGGGAACCCCAGTAATATCAATGATGGCAACTTCTGACCCTGTTTCAACAATCTTCTGCAATAATGACTCCATGACTATTTGAGTCCGGGCACTATCCAGGGTGCCGATAACGGGTAATGCCAAAATTCCCTCCCAGAGTTTAACTACTGGGATAGACAACTCCAGCAACTCCTCCTGCTGTCGCCAAATCACCTCTTCCCGAGCTTTCTGATACACTTCCACAACCAGCAATCCCAGTTGATCTAGTAAGTTTGTGGCTAGCCAGATTTCTTCACCCAACTCAATGGGATCTTTCAATTCCTGACGCAATCGATTGAACAGGGGTTGCTTGAAGGAAAAAATGAATGTAGCTGTTTCCGAGGGTGTGAAACCTCTTTGCGATCGCGATCGTGAAATGCTAGTCAGCATCTCTCGCATATCCTGCCACGTTGCTCCTTGAATATTAGTCAAGTTGCCTTGCCCAACGGCGAAGCGAAACAAGCTAAGAAATTCCCGGCACTCCTCCTTTAGCTCAGCTTCTTTAATTAAGCCTCTGCGAATATTGACAGCGGCTAGCTCTTGAGTCCACTCCGACAGCATGTCTGCCTCGAAAGTTTCCAGGATCTCTGGTATCTTACTTTCGCTCATCGTTCCTTTTAGGGCAACCTTTTTGATTATTCCAAAATCAGTGTATGACGATTCAGCCCAACGTGAAAACTGAAGTTAAAGAGGCAGGGAGTGGGGGCAGGGGGCAGGGGAGGCAGGAGGCAGGGGGCAGGGGGCAGGGGAGGCAGGGGGCAGGGGGCAGGGGAGGCAGGAGGCAGGGGAGGCAGGGGGAGATGGAAGAGATAAGAATGAAACTTTTGAATATCTGAGGTTCGTCGCTGAATATCTGAGGTTCGTCGTTGAATATCTGAGGTTCGTCGTTGAATATCTGAGGTTCGTCGTTGAATATCTGAGGTTCGTCGCTGAATATCTGAGGTTCGTCGCTGAATATCTGAGG
>NZ_CAWUDO010000178.1:0-10202 GCF_963920935.1 Nostoc sp. CCY 9925
CTTTTGCAATTTTTTCTGATATGGCTACAAGCCTTAGATGGCAAGGGTTTTAGGGTATAGTATTCCTGAAGCCTCTAAGGAAGGAATAAAGTTGTGAGAAATTTTGGTGTTTTGCCGCCCTGGCTGGTTTTAAATCCGCTGTTGCATGGTTGGTTGCTGGAGGATATTGGGCGGGGCGATCGCACTACAAACACCCTTCTTACAGAAGATGTCACACCAGGAACAGCCAAGTGGATAGCGAAGGCTCCAGGAATCATTGCTGGCTTACCAGTTACAGCTAGGGTGTTTCAGATTTTGAATGAAAATGTGAGTTTTACGGCTGTGACGCTTGAAGGCGCAAGATGTGAGCCGGGACAGATAGTCGCTGAAATTCATGGTTCGCTGGATGCGTTGCTGATGGGGGAACGGGTAGCGCTGAATTTGGCTATGCGGTTGAGTGGAATTGCCACGCTGACTAATATATATGTAGAGAAAATTGCTGATTTACCTGCTCGGTTGGTGGATACGCGCAAAACTACACCAGGGCTGAGACTATTGGAAAAGTATGCGACTGCTGTGGGTGGGGCGATTAATCACCGTATGGGGTTGGATGATGCGGTGATGATTAAGGATAATCACATTGCAGCGGCTGGAGGAATTGAGGAAGCTGTTAGGCGTGTTCGTTCTCAGATTCCTTATCCTTTGACAATAGAGGTAGAGACGGAAAGTTTAGAACAGGTGAAAGAAGCTTTGCAGCATCAAGCCGACATTATTATGTTGGACAATATGCCTTTGGATATGATGCGTGAGGCGGTGGAACTGATTCGTCAGCAGGATAGTCGGGTGAAAATTGAGGCTTCGGGGAATGTGACTTTGGAAACGATTCGCAGTGTGGCGGAAACGGGTGTTGACTACATTTCTAGCAGTGCGCCGATTACACAGTCGAAGTGGTTAGATTTGAGCATGAGGATTTTCTAGTAATCCGCTTCGATTTTTGAACTTATTTGTTCTCAGTAGTGAGTAGGGAATTAGCCTTTTCGAGATGTACGGAGTTTTTTCAAAAATCAAATAGGAGTCCTATATTTTAACCATCTCCTCATCAAAGCCTGAAGAATAGGGTTTTCTCGATCTTAGGTATCACTTTGTTCTAATTTTTCTAGTGATGATACAGATTGTTTTACTCTCAGTAATCAATTAATATTGATACTACGGTAATCGATAAAAACAGCATAATAAAATCAAAATTTAAATAAAAGGAAACTATCGTATGTATAGTAATAGCACTAGTCAAAAGATTGCATTACAAATTGCACTGTCATCATCAAAAATGACTTTGATGGCATTTGAGCGTCACATAGAAGAAAAGCTAAATGAAAAGACAAAAAAGCAATAAAGTGCTAACTCAAAGCCCAAGGTCGATGTTAATGCAACCAAATCCTTCTAAAATCCTTCGGTTATTTGCTGAATTACAGGATCGTTTATATGATGGCGACACCGTAAAGAAAGCAATTAGTCAAATATGCAGACATACAAAAGATCAAAGTATTATTAAAACTTATCAAGTTATTGCTGAAATTTTAGAGATAGAATTTGATAGTAATTTTGATAAGGTTAATACTGATTGGCACTTCCAAGCAGTTCACAGATTACAAAAGCATCATAACTGGGTAATAGAGAAATATCAAGAAATCCAAAAGTGTGTCAATGATTACAACTCGAAGTGGTCAGATACTTTGCTAAAAATTATAGATACCCAATTAGCAAGACTTTCACAGCTAATAATACTTCTGGATAGAGAGCCTGAGATTTGTGACAATAAAGGTAATGTAATACGTCCCAATGATTTAGTTGTGTACCTGTGTAAAGATGATAAGGATAGAGATTATGAACACTACGGTGTTGTAAGAGCTACCCCAAATGGTTACAGGATTGCACACTTTTTCACAGGTGAGACGGTAAAGCCAGAAGGTAAACTTGTAAGCGTGGGAATCGGATATGTTCATTTAGCTCACTACACACCAGACTGGCTGTTTAAAGAACGTCCTGAAAAAGAAAATCCTCAAAAAGCTTCAGACATTCAAATTGAGGCGCGTATTCAAAATTCAAGAGAAAAAATCCTCAGTGCAAAAGATAATCTCTGGAATTTGCTGAGTTATAACTGCGAACATTGGGCTAGAGAAATGGTATACGGTGAAGCATTTGCTACTCAATGTCAAGAGATAAGAACAAGAAACAAATCTCAAAATTAGCCGTAGCAGACAAAAAAATGAGCTATTTGTACTAAACAGATATAGCCAGATTACAGTGACCAAATAGTGGATTTAATTAGACTACGATGTGAAATAAGAACAGTGCGGGAAAAGCGATCGCCTTTCCCCCATCCATAACAATCATGTGAGAATCATCGCAATGGTTACACAGCTACCATCTTCCACCCCAAAAGGCATTATCTACCCTGACAGCGATGGACAGCCAATGGCAGACAACACTAAGCAGTTTGAATTAATTGTCTGGATTAAAAATAATTTAGAACTGCTGTTCGCCAATGACCCAAATGTGTTTGTCGCTGGGGACTTGTTGTGGTATTCGGTGGAAGATGATAATAAGCTCCGCCAAGCTCCCGATGTAATGGTAGTCTTTGGTAGACCAAAAGGATACCGAGGTTCTTATAAACAGTGGCTTGAAGACAACATTCCCCCGCAGGTAATATTTGAAATTTGGTCGCCTGGAAACCGGATTTCTCAAATGGCGAAGAAATTCGAGTTTTATGAGCGCTACGGTGTAGAAGAATATTATTTGTATGAACCTGATGTAGTTGATTTGACAGGTTGGCAGCGTCGTAACTCACGATTAGAAGTTATTGACCAAATGGCTGGTTGGGTGAGTCCTAGATTGGGGGTGCGTTTTGAGTTGGGCGAGGAAGAACTACAAATTTATCGTCCTGATAGCGATCGCTTTCTTACCCATTTGGAACTAGATCGGCAACTACAACAAGAAAAAGAACGAGCCGAAGAACAACGTCAGCGAGCCGAACAAGCCGAAGCCCAATTAGAAGCTCTACATGCTCTACTAAAAGAGCGGGGAATTAATCCAGAGCAATTGTGACGGAATTTTTATTTACAAGTCTAAAGAATAGCTAAGGTTACAAACGTATTGTAATATTCCTCATCTTCAACCTGAGTAAGTGGCTTTTTAGAATCAAATTAGGAGATAATTTTCCCAAAACACAGGGTGAATTCCATTGGTTCAACAACCAGAACTCCGGGAAACTTCGTCAATGCAATCAATCCAGCGTGTGCTGGTTAGTTTGAGTACTTACCGATGGACTTCGTTGGGAGCCTTCGTAAGCCTATTGCTGTTGACAAGCGCCAACGCCGTTACCCCGCAACTATTTCGCTGGGGAATTGATCAAGGAATTAGCGAAAAAAACTTAGAAGTTGTGCTAATTAGTGCTGGCTGGATGGTAGTCGCGGCGATCGCTCGTGGTTTATTTAACTTTGGACAAAGCTATTTAGCAGAAGCAGCCTCTCAAGGTGTCGCTTACGATCTGCGAAACAAAATTTTCAGCAAAATTCAAAATCTCAGTTTTAGCTATCACGACCAAGCGCAGACTTCGCAACTATTAACCCGCGTTACCAGTGACATTGAGCAAATCCGTACATTTGTTGGTACTAGCCTGATTCAGGTTATTGGCGGAGTTGTGACATTGGTGAGTATTGCAGTAATTTTACTGCTGATGAACTGGAAATTGGCACTGATTACTCTGACAGTAGTACCCCTAACCGGATGGTTAATGGCACGATTCGTCACTCGGAATAACAAGCTTTTTCGGCAAGTACAAGAGCAACTCAGCGACCTGAACGCTGTATTACAAGAGAACTTAATCGGGATACGGGTAGTGAAAGCGTTTGTGCGGGAGTCCACCGAAAGGTCGCGTTACACGACCTTGAATGATGGGCTAGTCAAGGCAAACATGAAGACCATTAGTGCTATTCGTAATACCTTTCCATTTATCTTTTTGTTAAGTAATTTGGTAACACTGGCAGTTTTCGCTTACGGGGGAGCGGAGGTAGTTGAAAATAGATTCTCTATTGGCGAACTCGTGGCGTTTAACTCCTACCTAGCGTTGATTCTGCAACCAATTTTAGTGATTGGATTTGCAGCGCCAGCGATCGCTCAATCAGCTGCTTCAGCAGAACGAGTTTACGAAGTTGTAGACGCAGAGATAGAAATTGGCGATCGCCCTGATGCCATCCCTTTTGACACCTGCGGTGGTAGAATAACTTTTGAAAATGTTTCTTTTCGCTATCCGGGAGCAAGTGCCGAAACTCTCAAAGAAGTTTCCTTTGAAACTAAGCCCAATGAACTAATCGCTGTTCTAGGCATGACTGGTTCCGGAAAAAGCACAATTATGAACTTGATTGCCCGGTTCTACGATGTCACAAAGGGAGCGATTCGCATTGACGGACGGGATGTCAGAAGTTTCAACCTCAAAAGCCTCAGATCTCGGATCGGTATTGTCTTCCAGGAAACCACTCTTTTCTCTGGGACAATTCGTGAAAACATTAGCTATGCAAAACCGAATGCAACCTTAGAAGAAGTG
The DNA here is from genome assembly GCF_963920935.1 of Nostoc sp. CCY 9925. Lineage (NCBI taxonomy): Bacteria > Bacillati > Cyanobacteriota > Cyanophyceae > Nostocales > Nostocaceae > Nostoc > Nostoc sp. CCY 9925. The sequence continues at coordinate 4,583 of NZ_CAWUDO010000178.1, forward strand.
ATTGAGGTGGCAAAAAGCGCACAAATACACGATTTCATCATCAGTTTGCCCGATGGCTACGAGACGATTGTTGGGGAACGTGGTGTGGGGTTGTCTGGGGGGCAAAAACAACGAATTGCGATCGCCCGTACCTTACTCACTGATTACAGTATTTTGATTTTGGACGATAGTACCTCTGCCGTAGATGCCAGAACTGCTGCCCAAATTCAAGCCGAGTTAGATGGTTTCATGCGCCAAAAAGCTTGCACAACCTTTGTAGTGGCTCAACGCATTAGCACTGTCAAGAATGCCGATCGCATTTTTGTTATGGACAAAGGGCGATTAGTAGCACAAGGTACTCACGAAGAATTGATGCAAACTAGCCCGCTTTATGGTGTAATTTTGGAATCTCAGGTACAGCAAAAGGAGAACAAATGAGAACTACAGCTGCCGTTGTTGTATCCGAGGAACAAGCTAGTAAGCAAACCTCCACCTTAGGGCGCTTTTTGCAATACCTAAAACCCTATCGTAAAGAGATTCCCATTGCCATCGGATTGGTTTTCATTGGTGCAGTGACCCAAGCAATTGGGCCATTTTTTCTCGGCTGGTCGATTGATAACCTCATTGCCAAGGGAAATTTACAGGGACTATTGCTGTTATTAGGGCTACTAGCACTGAATTACGGAGTTGGTATCTTAGCAATCCGGGGTCAAATTATTCGAGTCGGCTGGATTATGCAGCGATTGTTGGCTCAACTAAGGCAAGACATTTTCATTAAAATCCAAAGTTTACCCCTGAGCTTTTTTGACCGTAGCGAAGCAGGCGATTTAATGAGTCGTTTGTTGAATGATGTCAATACTGTAAATCAGGCATTTGGACTAACAATCGCCCAAATGCTGGGTAATACTTTCAGTTTAATTGGCATTGTGATTGCAATGCTTTCAATTAACCTGCAACTGGGCTTGTTGAGCAACCTAGTAGTGCCATTGATGATTTTTACTACAGGCTTGTTTGCACGTTGGGCAAGAGCCAAATTTCGTGTAACGCGACAAACCATTGGGCAACTTTCCGCGAAGTTGGAAGAAGATATTGGTAGTGTGCGAGAAGCACAGGCATTTAATCGCGTACACCTCAACATTGCAGAATTCGAGATTCTTAACGCTGCCAATCGAGATGCTAACGTCCAGGCTGTGGCAATTACTTCCGCGTTTTTGCCATCCATCGATTTTCTCAACACATTAGCAACCGCAGGTGTGTTGGCTTATGGTGGTTATCTGGCGGTAACGGGAGGTGCAACGGTGGGTGTAGTAACATCCTTTTTACTTTATGTCCAGCAGTTCTTCCGCCCCATCCAAATTCTCAGCCAGTTTTATACCCAAGCTCAATCTGCATTCGCTGGATTAGAACGAATCTTTCTGTTATTGGATGAACCGTCACAACTCAAAGATGCGCCTGATGCTAAGGAAATGCCACCAATTCAGGGCGAGGTAAGATTTGAGAATGTTAAGTTTGGCTACAATCCAGACCAACTCGTTCTCAAAGGGGTAAATTTGCACGCTTACCCAGGGCAGATGATTGCGTTAGTAGGGGCGACAGGTTCAGGAAAAAGTACGATTATTAACTTAATTTTGCGCTTCTACGATGTGTCTGGAGGTGCAGTAAAAATTGATGATATTGATGTACGTAGTGTTACTCAAGCGAGTCTACGGCGTCAGATTGGCATCGTCCTACAAGATAATATTTTGTTCAGCGGTACTGTTGCCGAAAATATTGCCTTTGGCTGTCCCTATGCTACCCAAGCTGATATCGAAGGAGCTGCACAGGCAGCGAATGTCCATGAATTTATTACCTCATTACCACACGGCTATACAACTCAATTGGGTGAAAAAGGTGCTCCCTTGAGCCAGGGACAACGACAACTGATCAGTATTGCTCGTGCGGTATTAATTAATCCCCGAATTCTTATACTCGATGAAGCGACCAGCAGCATCGATACCCGTACAGAAGCACTAGTGCAAAGTGCGATCGCCCGCTTGCTGCAAGGTCGTACAAGTTTCGTAATTGCCCACCGCCTCAGTACAGTTACTCAGGCAGATAAAGTGTTAGTGATTCAACAAGGACAAATTGTAGAGCAGGGTACTCACACAGAACTCATCCATCAGCAAGGTGTCTATGCGAACCTTTATGCCCTGCAATTGGGTGCAGCAGACACCGTAAAAGGAATTGAGGAAGATGCGGGAATGCAGAGAATAGCTAATAATTAATTATGAAAGTTACACTCTATATTGCAACTAGTTTGGATGGCTATATTGCTCGCAGCAATGGAGGAATTGATTGGTTATCAATTGTTGAGACTCCAGAAGAAGACTATGGTTATGCTGCTTTCTACGATTCGATTGATGCTATTGTTTTGGGTAGCAAGACATATGAATTAGGGCTGAGTTTTGACCAATGGCCTTATCCAGATAAGAAATCTTTCGTTTTGACCCAAAGGGATCTCAAATGCGATCGCGAGGAAGTCGTATTTATTTCTGACACTGTGAACAATGCATTAGCAAGTATAGAGAAAGAAGGCTTTAAAAATATCTGGTTAGTTGGTGGTGGAGCGTTAATTAATTCGTTTCTTAGGCAGAGCTTGATTGACGAATATATTATTTCGACTATTCCAATTATTTTAGGTGATGGTATACGCCTTTTCCCACCACCTACCTGTGAACAAAAATTGCAACTTATTAACTCAAAACAATATCCAAGTGGATTACTTCAAGCACACTATAGATGAAAATAGAACATTTAAAAATTTATCATTTATAAGGTGATTTCCGAAAAATAAATTACCAGATAAAGGCTATCAAGGAATTAGTAAAATTGATAGATTGAGTGAAACACCGATTAAAAAGCCAAGAGGTAAGAAGTAGGCTTGACTCCAGAAGCAGTAATCACTTTTCCTGTGAGAGTTTTCAGCCCCACCCTCGTTTCATCCTGACACAGGTAGCGAACACACTTGCCGGGTGCTAGATGTTCTTTTAAACAATTAAGAATAATTCCGAGTTTTTTTTAAATTCAAATATCAATTTCTCGTCTTGGTTGTAGCTTTGAGGACGAGGCACTTTGAGTTTTGCACATAATCGATATCGAACCCACGCATAAACTGTTGCATACTCTATATCAAGTCCATGTTGAAGTTTCAACCACTCAACTATTGCACCATAACTACTAAAACCTTTTCCTGTTTTTAGCTCCTCCTCCAGTGCTGCGATCGCTATGTCATGAATTTTCCGTTTTGCTCCTGGAGCTTTTTTGATTTCCAGTAATTCATCTAGCCCTCCCGATCTATACTTTTGCAACCACCTGGTCACAGTTGAGGTATCTTTCGCCAAGCGTTTTCCAATTTCTTGCTGCTCCTTAACCTGACCACTCTTGAGCCACCACAACATCTGTAGCTTTTCTTTCTGGTTTCCCAACCGAGCTGTTTGTAAGAGTTTTTTTAATTCTTCTTCGCTCTCGGCGATCTCAATCTTAAACGGGCGACTCATGGGTACTGAAACTTATTGAGTTTGGTTTTCTATATTATATGCAGCTTCATATTAAATTGGTATAAAGAATGGACTCAGTTAAAACAAGGTAGCCAGTGTCAAATTAATTCTCATGTTCAAGAACTGCATGAACAAGTCGTAGATATTGCTCATTTCCCAACAGTACATTCTGATCATTCTACAAAAAGTCAGGGTTCGGAGATAGATGGCTCGGTTTGGAAACAACGTCTTCTTTCAAGACAAGCTCTTGAAGTTGCAAAATTAAACTTGCAGATAGAAACTCAAATCGAAATAATTCTCTATGGGTTGGGCTATAGCTTACAAAGATACTGTATAAGTGGAATCGGTCAGCTACAATTCATTCTGCTATTTTTGACAACACCTGTGGATGAAGAGTATCTTGAAATACATATGCTTATTAGTGTGAAGAGCTTTTTTACCAAAACCATAGCCTCAGCTTTGACACCATTGCTGCTCAAGGTCTTGAAAGATGAAGTTGAGAAAGACTTTCCTATTTGGAAAAACAAGCTTTACCGTACTCATCCTATACTCTGCGACGGTGATGGTGAAATTACGAGATATCGCTATTGGGCTAGCCAGTTCTATTCTGAACTAAGTTAAAAATTTTGCTTCTTCACCTCAATACTTTACAAAAATTCTGAGACACAGCACCAGAACAATGTTCTGGTGCGAGAGCTATCCTTACCTTTCTCTTCAAATCATTAGTTTTGGTTATGTAATAGACCTCTTGCAAAAAAATTGTGATATAGTTAAGGGTTAAAATTTTTGAAAATCTAACAACTATATGCAGTTCAATGTAGCAATAGTAGGCAGTTCGTAGTTATAAAGACCAGCAATTAGGTGAGAGCGTAATCCAAAACGCTTTCCACGGTTGCGATAGGGTTGACTAAGAATACGAAACACTTTCAATCGTCGATTAATATGTTCAACCACAACCCGACGACTAGCTAAGGCACCAGGGCAAACGCATCTAAATTACTCTTGATCACAACGAAGGTTAAAAACCAACGAAAAAATCAGGATTTCGCGCTTGATTATTTTTTAAGCCCCAAAGCGATCGCCTAAAATTTTCGCAATAAGCAAGAGTTAATGACATTAATTTTAGTTCTATTGAGAATAGACTTTGCTTGTTGACATGATGCGGCCGCCCTGCATGTGAATAATTTCATCTTTGTAGTGAGAGCCTTGAGAAAGTACACGTGTTACCCGATATGTCACCAAATTCTTCTGGCGTGTGAGTACATACTTGCCATTCTAGCGATCGCAATACATCTGTAAGATGCTGTATTTTTTGATACACTATACTCAATACTATTGCTGCCATTACTGGCAAGGTCAGTACTTGTGAACGCAAGCTCCGTTCTTTGTCTTTTACCCCTTTGAGGTTAGCAAATGTACCTGGGCTGACTAGTTCAAACAAGCGTGATTCTATTTCTTGGCTGGCTGGGGCAGGTACGCTGACTCGATGGCGAAAATCTGGATTCCCTTGCTTTTTCCGTGGTTTACTCATGGCTCTTTCAACACAGGGATGTTGATTGACTTTTACCATTGATTTGCCCACTCTTGACAGCCATCTATTTTTCTTAACTTGACACCAATGGCTTTGCGTCCTCCACCCAGGGCATGTTGACGAGGCTTGGTCTGTTGAATTTCAAGCTACATCGTGGTAAAGGTGGGCAAAAGGGCATCAAATGCTTTCCGGTTCAATCCAGTTAATGCCCTCAACAGTCGGTCTTGCTTCAGTGTACCTTCAATATTCAGCATCATCCTTCCCTACCACTGCTGTCTATTCTCTCTTATTTCCCGACAAGTCTATTCTATGACCTGTTGATGTTCTTCGGGAGTCATGGATTCACCTCGAATTGATCACTTAATAATGTCTAATTACTCCCCTACCTTATATTTATGTAACAATCTTTTGTTCTTACTTATTGTCTTAACTTTTTTAACTTTTTTAACTTTTTTAACTGTCCTTGTATTTCTACTTTTAATATGAAATAATAAGCTGAGTCTAAATAATTCATTGCCTTATCCCTCTTTTGTCACTTTCCGGAATAAGCAAGTAGTTCAGGAAAGAAATTATC
>NZ_CAWUDO010000179.1:0-10108 GCF_963920935.1 Nostoc sp. CCY 9925
TCGATAAAAGAGGAGCTTTCATCCCTGAAAGGGATGAAAGCGAAGGCTGGCTTTCCTTATTTTTGAACAGGTGCTAAGACTGCATTTTCTTCCATTCTTCAAGCTTCAGACAGCTTTTCCCCGTTGGGATCATTCCTGTGGTTGCTGACACACCGAAATTTGTCAGCGCATAATTTTCTACTTGTGCGTCCTTGAAGGCAAGTTCTACTACTGTTTGCTTTTCCTGCTTTGACAGAGCTTCAATCTTCACGTTTGCTGCGGTAGGAACAGGATTCGTTTTATCTCTAGTGAAATTTTTTACATTATAAAATTGTTCTTGTTCTGGCTTACCTGAGTTCAAGCATCCTTTAGACTTGACAAACAATCCTGTAGTCCAATAGCTATTAACAAAGTGTTGCTTATTAACAAATTGCACCCCATTAGCTGCCCAGACGTAAACGGGATCAACATATCCTTTAGTTTTGGGAATTTTAGTTTCGCTACATCTTACTCCATCCCGCTTCCTAGTTCTATAATCTCCGCATACCTTCCAAGTTATTCTATATAAGTTAGGTGTCTCTTCTACATATTGCCTTATTTGCTCCTGTACTTCCTTATCTTTTTGGCTTTGCACATCAGTTAACTTAGCCCTATAATCATTCTCTGCCTGAGCCACCTTGTCTCCTTCAGACTGGCAAGCCCCAGTACCCGCACCTATCAAAACAAGGGCTATGAGTAAACCTATTTTATTCATAAAAAACTCCAATACTCCAACAATTAATACGCGAAATTAATTACCGATTTTCTTGTTTAACAAGAAAGAATACATGCGTCAGTCGCCAGAATGGGCTAAACCTTAGCTATCCGCTAACAGAATTGAATTTTGAATCGATTTAGCGTCTGAATAAACGGGTTTAAGTCCCCACAAAACAAGAAACTTTGGTGGTCAACTTTCGTAGTGGCGGGTCAGAATCCTCGACTAATTGATTCTGACTGCTGACTTCTGACTCCTTCTTTAAGCAATATCTACTTCTAAGAATGCTTGATTAGAAGCTGCAAATATTATACATATTTGTTGCATATATGCAATCAATTTTTAACAGTTTTTAGTCATAGTTCTACCCTTCCACAGCCATCGGCAACTGAAACCACATAGAGGCAATGGCGCACAGAGCGTCCAGATATATCGTCGCACTCCTGTTTGATATACTTCACAGCCCTAATGGTAGGTGAGGTGATAGCGACCTCTCAATCTTCTTATAGCGCAGGATGATTTTGTGTTGCTACTTGCTAAAAAGTAAATGATAAATAATACAACAATTATGAAGAAAGAACAAGTCACTTTAGTACGGAAAAAAACAGCACTAAAGTTCCTTCATCTTTTTAGTAGGAATATGTCATAGATAAAAGAGCAGAGTTGAGAAAGAATTTGTGCGTGAGCATAATTGGCGTAAGTAACATCTAAATCAGCAATGAAAAAAATATGGACATTTTGGGAATTTGACCATACATTGGGTAGCGCGGTTCGAGTAATATCAACTCCATTAGGGCTAGAGATATTTGCTGAAGATGTATTTCAGATTATTGCACCGGAATTAAATAATGAAAAAATAGTGCCTCTGCATATCCAAGTTAGAGAACGTCATGTGGTTCTTGGTGAGCAAATAACAATAGTAAAAACTTTAAATTCTGGAGCTATATATAATTTAAAAGGCATAGTGGAAGAACAAATAATTAAGAACTTCACGCAATGGATAAGGAGTAATGTCTTACCGATATTTCAAAAAGATTTTTTTTAGATAATTGAGACAAATCTGAATTATGAGGAGAAGAAGAATGATACAAACTATCAATAACAATCAAAATGGAAATATTAATGGCAAAGCTGATATATCGGCAATTGAAGCAGAAGAAATAAAGCTAAATGATTTAACACCAGAGCAGCAGTTAGAATTAGAGAAACTAAAATTAGACCTAGATATAGCCTCAGATACAGATAAAGAAGCAGAAGAGGTAACTAAAACTCCCCCAAGAAGATTAGTAATAGTAGACGGGGGGAAAGGTGGAGTTGGTAAATCGATGTGGACGAGAGGATTTTTACAAACTTGTATAGATGAGAAAAGAAGAATTGTGGCAGTAGATGCAGATAATTCTAATCCAGATTTGTTGAGATATTATGGTGAGAATGGTGAGCATTGTCAAATACAGCAGTTAAATATTTTTAAAGATGGAAGTATAGATAGATTTTTTGATCGGGTAAAGAGAATGATGGAGCCAGAGCTAGATACATATAATCAGCTACCACCACCAGAATCGCTGTTTTTATTAGAATTGCCACCGCAATCAAGACAAATATTTAAAAAATTTATAGAACAAGAGTTCTTGGAAATAGCCGCCAATGATTATGACATTAGAGTAACAATGGTCGTGGTAATTAGTCGAGTATCAGATTCGGTAAAGCAATTAATAGATTTATACAGCTTTTGCGGAAATAAAGTAGATTACGTAGTCGTTAGAAATTTATTTTATGGTGAGGAGGAAGAATTTTCTAGATATAGCAACTCATCAATAGTTCAAGAGATAAAGCAAGAGCTATTAAAAGCAGGAATCCCTTTATTTGATATTACAATGCCGGATTTACTTGAATATGCCTATGATTATTTAGATGAAAAGTCACTAAGTTTTTCTGAAGGAATAAAGCAAAAAGAACTACCAGGAGTGAAAATGCGGGTGAAGAGTTGGCTAAAAACTTTTAAACAGCAAATTTATCCAGTTAAACATCTCTTAGGGCTGGAGAGTATAAATGTTGAAATCTTCTAAAAGAATGGTAATGACTGTAGGTGACTCTCGTGTAGGCAAGTCTACAGTTATTAAACTGTTGCTGGAAATTTATCAGATTCAAGGTAAAAGGTTGAAAGTTTATGACCATGATAATCGTGATAGACTTTTGGCTTACAAAGATTTAGTGTGTATTGAAAAGATAGATTTTTTCAATAAACAAACGGACAGGATGTTTATTGATCTGGTAGCTGATAATATAGATATCATTTTAGTGGATATGCCGGGGCAGCACATAGACAAAATTTGTCAGTATATTGTTGAGTCTGAACTATTAGAAGCTTTAGCTGAATATGGATGGAAGCTAACGTTCCTGCAACCGATATCACATAGAACGGACTGCATAGACTACTTAACTCAAATCATCCAAACTGCTACTAACAATGCCAACTATGTGATAGTGAAGAATTATCATTTTGCGCCAGAGTTTAGGGAATATGACGAAAAAATGCGGAAAACTCTGTTAACAATAGGAGGAACAGAAATAAATTTGATGGCTTTACATCGAAATCACTATCAAGCGATGGAGAAAGCTGTCAAGCCATATTCACAAGTTTGCCAGGATTTCTCAATAATTTTGTTTTGGAGAAGTTTCATTTTTCAGTGGATTAAAAATTTCCGCAATTCAGTGATAAATAATAATTTGGCTATTAAATATTTAGGACTTGATTAATGACATCACAAGATATATTACAAGGTTATTCTCCATCAGAACAAAGGCGCATAGTTGAAGGGGCGTACCAATTAGGAATCACACCAGATGACCCAACATTTAGGATGATGGCAACGCTGGGTCGATATGAAGAAACGATGATAGACCTCCAGGCAAGAATGGAGGCAATGATAGAAGCATGGGCAGCATTAATAGACCAAAAACTGGAGAAGACAAGTAAATCCGCCGAGTCAATGCACTATACGGTTGTCTCCAGTGCTGTGCGTGATGAGATGAAAAAAATTAAGCCCACCGGCGCAGGTATGAAAGTGCAGGGAGGCTGGGGGTTAGGAACAGTATCTCTGGTGTGTGGATTAGTAGCGGCTGGCAGTACCTTGTTGGGTTCCCTGACAACGTGGAATCTGGTGCAGAATGTAGGAACAAATCAGTCAGTGGTAGTATCACGCAACGATCTTAAGATTCTGCAATGGGCAAAATCCCAAGAGGGAAAGCAGATGTATCAATTACTATTGAAGAATCAAGCAGTAATTGAAGCCTGTCAAACACAGCAGAGTAAAACCCAAGGCTATTGTTTAATTCAAGTAGGTAAGTGAAAAGCACTTAACTAACTTGGGTAACAGTGTTTGAGATATAGCCGAGTTCAGAGGCTTTTAGAATAGCATTGATGCGATTATCAACACCTAATTTAGAATAAATATTCCTAGCATGATTTTTGACCGTGTTTTCACCAATGAACAACTTCTGACCTATCTCCTTATTAGATAATCCGGCAGCGATTAGTAACAAAACATTAATTTCTCGCTCGGTTAAGTGGTCATCAAAGATTTTTCCTTTGATTTTTGGCTTCTGAAGAAGACTTAGCAAACCTCTTTTAATAATTTCGGAATCAAATAAACTTTTATTATTGTAAGTGGTTTTGATTGCCTCTAAAATTAAAGAAATGTTATTTTTTTTGAGAATATAAGAATCAGCGCCACTGCTGATGGCAGCAGTGACAATTTCTTGAGAAGAATTGCAGGAAAGGACAACAACTTTAATGTTACTGCGATAAATCTTGATTTGCTTAATGACCTCGACTCCAGAAATGTCGGGTAAACCAATATCCACGAGGACAACATCAGGCTCCCACTGTTTGACGATATTAATACCTTGCTCACCAGTAGAAGCATTAGCGACCATCTCCATATCTGGTTGCTGTTGAATAGCAGTAGTGATGCCGAGTCTGAATACCTCTTCATCCTCAATAAGTACTAATCGAATCATATAAAGCTTTGATTGTTTCGATTGTTAGATACTTAAATATTTATATCACAGTTATTGATGTTAAGTGTTTTAATTTTTATATATACAAACGTAAAATGAAAACAGCTACTTTAGAAAAGTATGGCAGTTGAATAAAAATTCCGAAGTCAGAATTCAGGAGTCAGAATTAATGAGTGTGAGATTCAGAGCCACCATTGATTGAAGACTACTAAATCTTCTATTTAGTGGGGGTCTTAAACCCTTTGATTCATCCGCCCTTTCGTATCTTTCGTATAAAATACCCAACTGAATTCTGGCGACTGACTCCTGAATTCTGTTTTTGTAAAAGTATTAAGACTAAAGTCTGAGTGGATAAAAATTTTTTTCAGTCTAAAATAAAAATATTCTAGAATTTGAAAATTTAATTAGCATTCATAAAAGTAGCGAAAATCACAATCTATCTTGGGAAGCATATATGCAGCAAGAATCTCTAAGCAAGCAATTGGATCTCTCATCTCTGTTACATGATGTATCAAGCAGTTTTAGAGCCACATCATTAGTGCTGAATCAGATAATTGATGGTGCTTATGGACACTCTTTAGAAGAAATCAGGCCTTTTTTAAAAGGTTTGCAAGAAATGAATGAGCGAGGACTGGGCTTGGTTGATAGAAGGACGCCTTTTTTAGAACCTAATCTAACAACGTTAGTGCAGTTTGATATGTTAGATTTTTTACAAAAGCAATATTTTCAATACAAGGTAATAGCACAGTATCATTCCTTGAATCTTCACTATGAAACGCAAGTAACATACAAGCATGAAACGCAAGTACGGGGTGACAGCATAAGTATTGACAGAATGTTATGCAATATCATAACTAATGCTATTAAGTACACCAAGCGAGGAGATGTATTTATAAGACTGCTCAATCAAGATGATGATTTAATTGTTGAGATTGAAGATACCGGTTGTGGGATTGCCCCCGAACAGCTATCAAATATATTTATTCCGTTTTGGAGAGCGCCCCAGAGTAAGTTATCTGATAAGCCAGGCAGAGGAATAGGGTTGTATATTGCCTGGATGGTGGCTTATGCTCACGGACTGAGCATGAGGGTGGATTCAGTAACTAAACAAGGAACCAAATTCACCATTATATTTCCTTACAAAGATGACGAGATATATGGGGTTGATGGTAGGATGTGCCTCAAATAACAGAGGTTATAAGATGCGTTACTTGTATGATGTTCAACTTTGGGACAGGATTGAAACAGGAGTGGAATTTCTAATTCTTGCAGCTTTGATGATAGCGGCAATCATCAAACTGGGGCACAACGATTTTCTACAAGCATTGTTTTATATAGTATTAGCTGTCATCATCTCACCCTGGTCACAATTCGAGCGAGTGACTAAGCGCTATATCTTGGTAAGCGTGTACATTCTTGGGTTGTTTGTCGGGTATTTTAGTTAATCCAACTCTGGACCGTCAGGCGATTGCTCGTTTTGTTGTTGCTGTGGCAGTTGCTGTTGTTGCCGTTGTTTTTGGTCAAAGTCGATCAGCTTTTGTGTTTCTTGTGGTGAAAGGTTATTTTGTATTACCTTGTATTCTTCACTAACACCAGCTTTATAAGCACTAAAAGCCGACTGATTATCACTTTTGCGCCAAACAGTCAGACGCTGCATACCTTCTCTCATCAACAAATTTAATTGATAAGCCATGCCTTCATAGACTCGACCGCCAATAGTATCTTGTCCCTTTGTAACGATAATATTCATTAGTGCAGGAATAAGAGACTTTTTAACAACCTCATTATTTTCAGTCTCAACTGATTTTGACTGTTGGCTGTCAACAAAAGGCAGTTTGCGCCCTTTAGTTTTTAATATCTGCTGCAAGAATGTCTTTTTCTTTTCATCGATCAAATCTTCAACTCTTGTTGAGTTATCTATATCAGGTGTTTCCTCGGATTTATTTAAACCAAATTTTTGAGCGTACTCTTGGTAATACTTTTGCTTGAGTTCTAGCCTATATTCTTCAGTAGTTTGAGCATTTTGGGACACAGATAAAGTATTTCTCACATCACTAATAATATTTTTGCGCTGTGTGGGGTCTAGTGCGGGGGTTATTGACGGTGAAGGTGGGTGTTTCTCCATCATCAGTGCCAGTCTGTAGGCCATTTGGTTGTCAGAAAAGCCACTGTTGCGGTTGATGATAGTGATGGTTTGGGCCACTGAGCTAGATTGCATAAGTGTAATTGAGTATTGTTCATTACAAATCTAATTCTTGTGAATTAGTGGTAGTAGACTGTTGTGGAGTGTGAGATTTTTGGGAATCTACTTCAAAAGAGGGCGTATAAGTATTGTTAATAACCTGGCTACGAGTCTTGAGTAAATCCTGAATCACATCACTCAAAGGAGGAAGTGAGATATTCGTTTGCCCTTTGTTGTGCTGCTCGAATTGACTTTGAAGGAGAATTTTTTGGTAAAGCTCACGTTGCTCGCCAATAGTCAGCTTGCCAGTTTTTGAAAGTTTTTCCCGCAAAGGGTTGTTGTACTGATTGGCAACACTAGACCAAGTTTTATTAGCTTCTAAACCTTGCCAATGAGAGGCAATCTCAGGGTGAAGAGGCACGGGTGTATCACGTTTCTCTTCAGAAGAAAACTGTGGCTGTGCTTCTGTAAGAACCTGCGATCGCAAATCATTAACAATATAAGCTAACGGTGGAAGCACAATATCAGTACGCCCATTGTGATTGATTTCACTCCAAGCCTGATTTTGAATCTGCTGGTAAAGTTCACGCTGTTCACCAACAGTTAATTTTCCAGTTTGCTGAATTTTAAATTGAAATTCTAAATGTCCTTGCGCTACAGTCTCATTCCAAGAACCATCTAAGACTAACTGCTCCCAATACTGTTTCAAAACTGGATGTAGTGGTAGCAAAACTTTATCTAAGTTAGAAGAAAAATTGGTTTGTTTTGCTGGTTGTGATGGTGTTGTGTTTTTAGGTGTTGGTATAGTTGAGTGTGATACAGCGTTCTGTTGTTTTGGAGAATTAGAACTTGTTTCTTGTGGGTGTAATTGTGTCTTGCGATCTGGTACGTTGGGCGTAGATTGAGTAGATTGGTGTGACCAATCATCGTCTAAGTTACGGGTAATTTCGGGATGAAGGGGCAAGTCGATGTCACGAGTGTCTGTCGGGTTGCCTTCATAAGATTGATAATTAATATGCAGTTTTTGAGCCAACAGCCTTAACTTCTCCAAATCAGCTTCAGTGATAGCCATCGCTTGGACTTGATGAGTCATCCCAGTATCAGTTTTCTCAAACTGAAAGCGAACAGCTTCCCTAGTAGTACCATTGTGTTCAGTTTTGAGTAATTGCAGAGTAGATGTATTGTCAGTGGTTTGCCGAAAAAGAATCCGGTAATTGCCCAAGGTTAAATCGCCTTTCTCGAAGCTAGTAATAGTTTGTGTGAGAATTTTTAATACCTCGTTTTCTTTGAAACTTTCTAAAATATTGTGTGTGCCTTTAGGAGAGACTGAACCAACGATAGAGGCTATTTTGCGAGGGTCTTCATCAACAGAGGGCAATTCTTTACCAGCTTTGAGGTAGTCAGCCACTAACAAAAACTCCTGCCTTTCAATAGGCAGAATATTAATTTGTCTTTCTCTCCAAATTTTTTGCTCATCCTCTATTTCTGTGTAAGAAAGTTTAATATTGCCTACGTGTCCCCATTTATCAGCTTGAAAAGTCATTAACTCTACATTATCATGACGACGATAGATACTGTATTTATCAGCACCATGATTCTTGATTACAAAAGCATCAGCATGGTAGATTTTGCCACTGGTCTGCTGTTGTTCATCTTTAGCCTCAACACCATATTTTTTTAACAAAGTATAAGCAGCAAAAGCTATTTGTTTATTCTCGCTAGCTTCTAGGCGCTTTCTAAAAAAATTAGGCTCATAAAGTGTAACATTTTCTTTTTTAGCCCAGGAACTAATGCTTTTTGTGTTTTGTGGAATTACAGGAGTTTCAGTTGGCTGGGCTGGCTCAAGGGCAACATCTAAATGAATAATGTCTGAATCAATAACTTTTATATCTATAATTTGTGAACCAAGGTCAATAGGTGATTGAGCACGATTTTTTTTAAATACACCAATGTTTGGTTCTAATTCGGGATCATCTGTCACAGTAGAGTCTCCTTTTTGTCGATCAATTGTTTTGACTGTGCCATCTTTGAGCTTGATAGTAAAACGTAAACTATCAAGTTGATTTTGATGCCACTCCTCTAGAGCTATACCCCCGGCAGATAGCTTTTCAAAACTTTCTCCTCCCTGTGCCACTATAAAATCATCTACACCCTTATCCGGCCCTAGCAGCGTTAGTACTTTAACGACAGCACCAAATTCTTGTAATAAGCTTCCTGTCTTCCAAATATCTCTTTGGATATTGAGCTTAGTTTCAGGTAAGGATTCATAATCAAAGCAGATTTTGATTTCTCTATTAGGAGTAGCGAAAACAGCTAACTCATCAGCCAGATAAGAATCACCAATTTTCTTGCCCCACTCGTTTTTAGGTGAGCGATAGCCGGAGGAAATTCCCGGTAGTCCGATGGCTGCGTGACCTTGGCTTAACAGACTGGCTGCTTTCTTCGCCCCTTCGGTAATGGTGATGGGAATGTTATGTTTCCACACACAATACCAAAAACCACTCAAGCGATCGCTATCGGCGGGGTTTACTCCAGCTTTTGAGTAAATATTTTGGGCAATCACGGCTGGGACATCTAGCAAGAAAATACTCAAATCAACTGATGGTGGATGCTCATATTTGATGAACTTGCCTTCAACCACAACAGTGAACCCATCTTTTTTTACGGTTTTGGGTCTGGGGCGGTTTGGCTTATAGCATCCCCATTCTTTAATTTGAGGTTGCTCACCAGGGGTAAGATTAGCAAATGTGCGCGGATCTACTCCTGAATTACACCACCAGCCACCTGCATCTAAGTGGGAATAGAGTTCTAAAAGCTTAGTAGAGAGGCTACCTGTATTTGTACGTGAGAGTTTGTCGCTGATCATGAGCCGTTCCCAAGCTTCATGTTCGCCACCGACATAGCTAAAATGAAGACTAGAGAAGTTGAGATGTACAATCTCTCCTGAGATCGCGCTGCCTACTACGAGTTCGTGCCAATGTTGCGGATCGATATGTTCCGGGTGATGAGGGATATGTTGAGTATTTTGCGGGTTAAGTTTTTCACTAGTTATAGGAATTGTATGGTTGATGACAATCTTTGTTGTTAAATTATCATCTGCAATGTCATAAGAACTAATCACTCTTATCTGGTGACTCTGGTTATCAACTTCATTGTTGGCGCTGGTTTGGTTA
>NZ_CAWUDO010000180.1:0-9371 GCF_963920935.1 Nostoc sp. CCY 9925
GTCATTGGTCATTGGTCATTGGTCATTGGTCATTGGTCATTGGTCATTGGTCATTAGTGATTTGCAAAGGACAAATGACAGAGGACTAATGAATAATGACAAATTGTTATTTTGTTTTTTGCTCGAAATATTGTTCAATATCAGCAACGGCGTCTTCAAAAGCTGCTAAATCGATATCTGTCAAATCATTAGCGAGTTCGAGTTCATTAGCACTATCAGTATGCAATTTTGGTGTACCTTCATCCTCAGTAGGACTTTCTTGTAAGATATCCTCCAATTGTTCGAGGGCTTCTTCAAACTCTTGATCAGCGTCCCAGCGCTGTGGTAGGTGGCTTTGCTCCATAATGTTGATTTGAAAATCCTGATTTACTAGGGTAATTTTTATAGATTTAAATTTTGCATATATAACATCATATTTGTGGTTATCTGCTTTATCAACTTTACAGCGATCGCTATTTTTGGCTAGTTGCTGACATCGAAGGGGCACAGAGGAAGCAACCAGCACTCAAAAGGCTGATGTAGGCGGGCTATGCAACCCACCTACTAGCCAGCAATTACGAATTACGAATTACGAATTATTTTAATTCTGTTGCAACCACTCATCCAAGCGAGACATTTCCACCGCCCGGTTCAACAACAATCCATTCACCTCGTTTGAGCCGGAGTGGAGGGCTAACACATAATACTTACCGTTGATATTACCGATAATTGCACCGCCAGAAGCACCTTGATTAGTATCACAGTTGTGGTACAAAAAATTATCCTGACGGCGGAGGATACTGCATTTCAGGTGAACGCCAGCAGTCATACTTTCACCAGCAGTTAGAGTTTCATAACCTTTTTTCTTGGGGTTGGGAAAATCACCAGAATAGCCGACTAAGGCGAATTTTTTCGTATCGCCAACCAAACTAGAAGGTGGTAAGGATTTCCAGCCCAAATAACCATATTTTTTACCGATAGGCTTGTTGAGTTTCAAAATCGCCCAATCGTTTGCATAATCTCCTAAATCGCCATTTTTAAAGTCTGTACCGTAATAAACATTAGTGGCGTAAGCTACATCATTTTTACTTTTGACGACACCATTAACTAAGTTTGGCAGAAAGGCGATCGCTTGACTAACTTTTCCGGTTTTTGCGTTAACCACACAGTGAGCATTTGTCAAAACAACATCTTCAGCAATCAACGTTCCCGTGCAACTGTAACCGTTACCCTCAGCACTTACCCCCTCGATTTTACCCACCGCCGACCAAGGGTAATTTCTGCTAGTCATGGGAATACGGTCATCCTTGGAACCAATGATTACCCGTTGTCCGGGGAGTTCTTCTTTCTGATTTAGCAGCGAAGGTTCGCCTTTTCCTGCTAGTTGAAATTCTCTGGGATTTTCAACTTTGGTAAAACTGGGTGGGGTTTGTGGTTGGGCTGAGACTGAAGCCCAAATTCCTAAAATTCCGGCGCTAATTGTGGCTAGGCAGGGGAAGATAAATTGTTTGGATGGAAATATGGTTTTCATGAAAAATCACTCCTGTAAATTTTGAGGGGGAAATTTAAACGCAAAGGGGCGCAAAGGTAAGCGCAGAGGTTCGCAAAGTAGTGTTTTGCCTTGCTGTGCTCAATTTTGGGCGTTGTTGAATCAGAATATGAAATGCCAAAATTACCTTTCTTTTTCTTTGTACCTTTGCGACTTTGCGTGAGACAAATTCATATTTTCAATCAGCAATGCCCAATTTTGAATTGTTATTCCCACTCACCCAACAAAGTAAAAGCCGACCAAGAATAGGGGTTACGCCATTTTTCTTGTGACCACATTTTGAGTTGTGCGGCTCTGAGGGCAGCAGCCGGAGTTTTCCCTTGCTGCAACATTTGGCTGTAAAATTGGCTCATCAATAGTGATGTTGCTTCATCGTCAACGTTCCATAAAGACACCACCACCCGCGCCGCACCTGCATACATTAATCCTCTTGTCAACCCCACTAGCCCTTCTCCTTTCACTTCTTCACCCAGACCGGTTTGGCAGGCACTCAGCACCACCAACTCGGCTGGAAAGTTGAGGTTAAAGATATCAGTGAGTCGCAAAAAGCCTCTTTGGGATTTGCCTTGTTTATCTATCAGGGAAAGGACAATTCCTGATAACTCTGGTTCAGTGCTGTCTAGAAAGCCGTGGGTTGCAAAATGCAGGATTTTGTATTGACTTAGTTGGTCGTTGGTAGCCCAGTTGTAGTTTGCGTCAAAACCAAAGGCTTGGATGTTCTCTGAGGGTGAGACAAGTTTGAGAATTTCCTGCGCTTCTTTTTCTGTGCCGGGGAGTCTTTGAATTTCGCTGCGCTTGATATTTCTAGTAGACCGCTTGAGGGCAGACTCTTCTAGTTGCTGGTCAATGTTATTATTAGCAACATTGGAGGATTTGCCAGCTACTCGCTCATCATTAACGGTAAACACTGGGTCTGCAAGGATGGCGAGGGTTTTTGGTGCTTTTGTGCGTCCTGTGGTTTGTTTCCTGAGAATGGCAATGGTGGAGGCAGAAGGTAGAGAGATAATTTCATGGTTGACTACCAATGGTTGATAATCTGAACCATCCGCTGATTTAGTTGATGTAGTTAAAGCTGCAAAGGGAATGTATTGTAAAGCTTCATCACCAACAATTACGAGGCGTTTTTGCCCCAATTTATCAGCAACAGGTTTGAGGATAAGTTGACTCAGTTCGTTAGCCGCTTTCGCCGTTTCTTCTGGGGAAACTCCCTGGTATCCAGGATTTCTTAAGTAATTGTCGTATAAATTCTTGGCTGCTTTGTCTATTTGTTGGCGTTTTGGAAGTTCATAGCTATAAAGAGAGTCTGGTGTGACAGCCCAAAGATAGCTACGTTCTTCACCTAAAGAATATTGCAATAGCAGTGTGTCTTTATCTAGTTGTTGTTGAATTTGTTTGAGAGTTAGAGGTTGAGGATATTTCAAATCGGCATATTCAGGGTTATTGGCGCGGATTTTAACTTCAAGTTCTCGCTGTTGTTTGAGTAAGTCTTGAATTTTTTGTTTGGTGTTAGTTAAAACTTGTTCTGGGGTTTCTTTTTTAGATGATAGTTCTGATAATAATTTTTCTTGAGCATTGATTTGCCATTGCAAACGGCGTTCTTCTGCTAACAGTTTTGGGTCAATGCCTTTTTTGATATCTATGTTTGCTTCGGTTAGTAGTTCAATTAGACCACGGGCACGAGAGCGATCGCTAACTTGCAGTGCCAATGCATCGTATCCTTTTGATGGGTCTTTTTTGTGCAGTTGCATCAGCAGATCGGTGTAGAACTTGTAGTAGTTTTGGACTGAGGCAAAGTAAGAAGCGCGTAGTTGTTGGTCAGCTATTTTGGTGCGTAAATCTTCAACGATTTCAATGGTTGCTTGAATATGTGTTTGGGCTTGTTTTAGATTACCGCGATCGCGTTCTAGGAAAGCTATGTTAAAGAGGGTGGTGGCTTCCTGTTCTCTGTTCCCCACTGCACGGTGTATGGGTAAAGCTTGGTTGTAGTATTTGAGTGCTTGTTGCTTTTTTCCTAAATCGTCGTAGACTAAGCCAATATTGTTGAGGGTGGTGGCTTCCTGTCCCCTATACCCCGCTGCACGGAATATGGGTAAAGCTTGGTTGTAGTATTTGAGCGCTTGTTGCTTTTCTCCTAATGAGTCGTAGACGAAGCCAATAACAGTGAGGGTAGTGGCTTCCTGTTCTTTGTCCCCCACTGCACGGCTTATGGGTAAAGCTTGGTTTAAGTATTTGAGCGCTTGTTGCTTTTCTCCTAATGAGTCGTAGACACCGCCAATATTGCTGAGAGTGGTGGCTTCCGCTCTCCTGTCTTCCACTGCACGGCTTATGGATAAAGCTTCGTTGTAGTATTTGAGCGCTTGTTGCTTTTCTCCTAATGAGTTGTAGACACCGCCAATATTGTTGAGGGTGGCGGCTTCCCCTTCCCTATCTTTTACTGCACGGCGTATGGGTAAAGCTTGGTTGTAGTATTTGAGCGCTTGTTGCTTTTCTCCTAATGAGTCGTAGACAGTGCCAATATTGCTGAGGGTGACAGCTTCCATTCTCCTGTCTTCCACTGCACGGAGTATGGGTAAAGCTTGGTTGTAGTATTTGAGTGCTTGTTGCTTTTCTCCTAATGAGTTGTAGACATTGGCAATATTGTTGAGGGTGGTGGCTTCCCCTCCCCTGTTCGCCACTGCACGGAATATGGGTAAAGCTTGGTTTAAGTATTTGAGTGCTTCTTGGTTTTCTCCCAATAACTTGTAAACACTGCCAATGCCAAGTAGGGTGACGGCTTCCCAGGGTTTATCATCAACTTGTTGCAAAAGCTTCATCGCTTCTTGGAATTTCCCGATCGCCTGTCGCAGTGATTCTGCCGTCCCTTGTTGATAAAGCTTCAACCCCTCTTGCGTCAGTCGTACCGCAGCAGCGTGAGTCGCATTTTGTTGAGTGGTTCCTGGCTGCTGTGCTATCTGCAACCCTCGGTTTCTCGGTGTCGCCCCCACTGTATCAGCAAGCATTACCGCACTCAGCAACAAAGTTAAACTGTAGCGGGTCAATTTTGGTAGAAACCACCAGCAAACTCGTTGAGACTTTGCACTTCTCTTCATTCTTTAGCCTCACAGCCTCAATCAGTGATTATTTGCAGCCCTATCCTGTCGGCATCAATTCCGCTTATTAGTAAATTATTTAATTGTCGCCAGTGATATTGCTGAAACTTTATGTTGATTTTATGGGTGCGGTTGAGAGTTATGGTTCTGGTTTCTGTTTTTGTAACGAACTTCCTCGGCAAAGTCTGATTTTCTCGTTCTCGCGCTTCCTAACGGGAGGTGGGGAGATGAGGAAGAAAACGATAAAATCTATAAAACTGGTAAATTTAAACTATGAATACAAATATTGTTGCTAAAGTGACGGCTGAAGGAAAACTCGAAATCCCGCCAGAGGTGTTAGTTAAACTCCAACCTTTGACAGAATACGAAGTCTTGGTTACAGAAGATGAAATTGTATTTAAAAAAATTAGTAAACAATTGACTTGGGCAGAATTATCAGAAAAAATCGAAACTTTAGGAGTAGATGCCAATCAACCTACTCTTCAAGAAATTAGTGAGATAGTCAAAGAAATGCGACGGGAACGACGCTCTAAAAAATGAGAGTTGTCTTAGATGTTAATGTTTGGGTTTCTGGTTTACTTTGGCGTGGTGTTCCAGGTAGAATTTTCGATTTAGCAGCAGCAAATAAAATAACCATTTATACTTCTGAGCCTATCCTCGCAGATGTTGAATAAATACTTGCATGTCAGAAGTTTCAGTCAAAGATAAATGCTTTGAATACAAGTGTAAAAGAGTTGCTTTCTACAGTAAAACAGTTATCACATTCATGTATTATCACTTTGGCAATGGAAGTTTTAAAACTTACGACTAAAATTGATGAATCAGGATATTTAAATCTTAATATTCCAACGCAGTTAGTAGCTGTTGAAGTGAACGTTGTAGTTGTTTTGAATCCAGTTTCGTCAGAGGAAAAGCAGCAACTTAGTTATGATTTCTCCGATTTGGCGGGGCAATTAACTTGGCAGGGAGACGCGGTAGGAATGCAGAGGAATCTACGCGATGAATGGTAATCGCTACGTGTTGGATACTTCAGCGTCTCTACAAAAAACCGATTTTTGTAGAGACGACTATTTATCGCGTCTTTTGCCTTAAGAACTGAAACCCGATCGCCACAATTGCCAACTCTACAGCAACTCGAACCGTGCTTGAAAGAACCGCAGATATTTTGGTTCGTAAATCATCTTCAATCCGCGCAGGCGATCGCGATTATAATAAACTTCTTCCACTGCTTCAGCAGTCAAATCCATGTGAGCTTGGGTATACACTCGCCGGGGAATAGTCAACCGCACTAGTTCTAAATCTGGATAATAATTATCGCCTGTTTCTTTACTGCGTCCTGCGGAAACGATACCCCGTTCCATTGCCCGAATACCTGCTTCTAAATACAGTTCGGCTGCTAGGCGTTGTGCCGGAAATTGATCTTGGGGAATCTGCGGTAAAAAGCGTTTGGCATCTAAATAAATCGCATGTCCACCAATGGGCACAACAATTGGAATACCCCAATCTAACAGCTTTTGTCCCAAATACTCAACCTGTCCAATACGGGCACGAATATGATCGTCTTTAACTGACTCTTCGATACCCCGTGCCATAGCTTCCATATCGCGGCCAGCCATACCGCCGTATGTATGCAGCCCTTCATATATTACTATTAAATTACGTGCTTCTTCGTAGAGATTATAGTCATTGAGAGCCAGCCAACCGCCGATGTTCACCAGTGCATCTTTTTTGCCACTCATGGTGCAGCCGTCGGTATAGGAGCAAAATTCATGTAAGATAGTGGCGATCGCTTGATTTCTATAATCTTCCTCTCGTTGCTGGATAAAGTAAGCATTTTCCACGGCGCGGGTAGCATCAAGAATTATGCGGATACCATGAGTTTGGGCTAACTGATGTACTTCCCGCAGATTAGCCATCGATATCGGCTGTCCGCCAGCCATGTTCACGGTTCCCGCGACGCTGATGTAGGGAATGCGTTCTGCCCCAACTCGCTCAATTAGGTCTTTGAGCTTTTGCAGATCTACATTACCTTTAAATGGATGCAATGATTGGGCATCGTGGGCTTCATCAATAATCACATCGACAAATGTACCGCCAGCCAACTCTTGATGCAGCCTGGTTGTGGTGAAATACATATTCCCTGGTATGTAATCGCCTGGTTTAATCAATATTTGAGAAAGAATGTTTTCAGCACCACGTCCTTGGTGAGTCGGCACTATATGACGATAGCCGTAATATTTCTGGATGTTTTCTTCTAAATTATAAAAGTTTTTGCTACCAGCATAAGCTTCATCACCCAGCATCATCCCCGCCCACTGATAATCGCTCATGGCTGAGGTGCCGCTATCAGTGAGCAAATCAATGTAGACATCTTCAGAGCGTAACAAAAAAGTATTGTAACCCGCAGTGGTGATCGCTTGTTCCCGCTCAGCGCGAGTAGTCATTTTTAATGGCTCAACCACTTTGATTTTATACGGCTCTGCCCAAGAGCGACGGCGGCGCGGGGAAGTATGCTTGGCCTCAGTCATAGATTGATTGCTCCTTGATACCGACTAGCTGAATATTTGCACCCATTTTGGTTGCTAAAACCTGCTGTTGCCAAGACCCTGACAACTAATTTTAGTGCTGTTTCGGGGCACACCACTGAGCTATTGTTTCAATTCGTGCTTGCTGTATCAATTCCCGAACTTGCGATTGATTACAGCCATAGGTAGATGCTAATAATTCTTCACCTTGATTTTTTGCCTCATCCGCAGATGCACCAAAGGCCATGATTTCTTCGTCTTGGTTACCTGTGATTTGATCAACTGGAATGATACAGATATATTGAGGTTCGTTTTGTCTGATTTCTTGCACCATTACTTACTTACCAACCTCGCTGATAATAGGTGTCTATTTTTAATATATTTCTAACTCCAGATAAACACGAATTAAAGAAAAATAGAGTCAATATTTCCGTGTTTTGGTTTTGGAAAATACAATTTTTTATACCTAGTTAAGAGAATGTTAAGAATTCTCTCAAAATCCTGCTTATCAGAAGTGTAAACAGTTACCTATGTGACAATTAACTTAAGCATCAATAAATATCTTTTTGTAAAGTTTTGTTTGGTTTTCAGCTAGTAATCCATTCTGAGTTATGAATTTACTCAGTAAAAACATCATAAAAATTGGAGGTTATAAAATGGCATTTCGGAATAATTCAGTCACAAATTTATGGCAGAAAGTACAACAAGATTCAGTTGTTTGGGGGTCGTTAGGTCTTTGGATTACTGCATTAGTTGTATTGTTACTAATGCTGGCAATGTTTTCTAACGCTTAATCTAGGCAAAATTATTCTAGTTCTAGTTCTAGTTCCTGGGCAGCAGCTTGGGAACTAAGATAGGATAAGCTGCCATCTTGAGAAAACTCAAATTATGAACTACAAAATTCTGGCTACAGTCATAGTGCTAGCTACTGCTAGCTTTGTGACTCCTGCTAAATCTCAAGAACCTGCAAATGAAACTCCAGCAACATCAAAAACATCAAATGAAGTTGTGAATGCTTGTATTCAAAATCAAGCCCAAAATTTACCAAATCCCTTTACAGATGTTCCGTCAGACCATTGGGCTTTCAAAGCAGTTATGACTATGCACTATTGTGGTGCGTTTCGCCAAGCTACACCACCAGCTTTATTTGAAAAACTCCAACCAACTGAAGGCCAACAGCAACCGCAGCAAGAACAGCGGTTTGAAAAATAATAAATATAAATAATAATTCAGAACTCAGGAATCAAAATTTAGCACAAATTCTGTATGACTGGGTATTGCTTGATGGTGAAGTTATTCTGAATTATGACTTCTTTTTATGATTACTATTTACCTGATTAGTTCAACAGAAAAGAATTAGCAAAAATAGCAGCTTCAGTTCGATCGCGCAAATTTAAGCGAGTCCAAATACTCATAACATGATTTTTCACCGTTCTTTCAGAAATGTAAAGACATTTAGCTTAAAAATCGTACAAATCTCCATACTTTTAATTATGGGAATTATCCTGTTATTTATTGCCTTTTAATACTCATTACCCGCCAGAGCAAAAATTAAACTCAGCTTTAACATTCCATCGCTTACCGTCGTGAAGCAATAGGGTTAATTTGTCAGCCGTAAACTCAAAATACAACTGGCGATTTTCAAATTCTGGCCAAGCAGCTTTAAAATTCTGCTTTGTTAAATCCCGAAACGCAACTGTCATGTGGGGGGCAAAAGGTCGGGTTTTAGAAACTTCGTCAACAATTCCCAACTTGCTTTCTACATAAGCCATTAAATCAGCTTGCAAAGTTAAAAGTTCTTGACTTCTGACCACATCAATATATATAACGCGGGGTGTAAAGGCAGCAAAATCTCTGAGTGTAATAGGTATTGGCTTTTGTCGGTTACCAAATTCCCTCAAAGAAGTTTCTAGCAATGTGACGTTAGCATCTGTCCATTCAAAGGGCGGTTGTAGGGTAATATGAGGCGGAGACTTTTGTGCCCCACGACTGGCATAATGATCGGCAAAATACTGCTTGATCTGATTAGCGTAGTCCTGAATGTCTTGTGGTGGTAGAAGCGCAACAAAAAAACGGCTCATCATTAATTATTTTTATTCCTTTCTGCTGTTTTAGTTAAATGTTCAGTAAATTACTGTAGTTAGTCTACATTGCTACTCAATTGCTACTTAAAAGCAACAAGTCCACTAGCTTTACTAGCCTTATCTGTTTCTCCAGTGCCAGGTATCT
>NZ_CAWUDO010000181.1:0-8842 GCF_963920935.1 Nostoc sp. CCY 9925
AATAGGCAATAGGCAATAGGCAATAGGCAATAGGCAATAGGCAATAGGCAATAGGAAAAAAGTTTTTTTTGAGTTGTACTGAGTTTTTCGATCAATCAAATAATGAGTACTATATTAGTTACATTGGTGACAATTTAGGAAAATAATTTGGTCGGTTGAAAAATGCAAGATTCAGTATTTGTTATATTTCTCGTTTTTGGTTTTATTTGGGTTTTGATGGGAGTTGTAGGTTGGATTGCGTTTTTAAAATCTGAGGGTGAGGATATTAAGTTTGGCAAGTGGGGACTTGTAGTTGCTATTCCAATATTAATACCAATAATTTTTACTCTGATTATTGGTATCTTGTATCACTAATTAAAGCAATTCAGTAGAGTTGGCACAATAAAATCGAAACTATGTGAATAAAAATAAACCAGACTCAAACCCTGATTACTCTTGTTTATTGCCTATTGCCATTTAACTATTAATCGCACTCCTGACTAGAATTACTGTACTTTCTACACCAGAAGCGATCGCTTCTGGAATATTACCTTGAATCGCCTGCTGCAACAATCCCTCACGCGAGGCTCCCAAAACTACAACATCGTAATTTTCAGTTTTCACTAATTTAATCACACCTTCGGCAACTGAATCAGCTTGTACTGGCAGACCAACAACACTACTAGACAATTTCCGGCTACGCATCAGTTGACGGATAGCATTTTCTAAAACTGTCATGTTTGGCTGCAACTCAGATGGCTTAAACACCTGTGTTAGGCGAATTTGCGGTTTATTCCCCAAGGTGACTAAAGCCGGAAGCAATTTAATTGCTACTCGTGAATTCGGGCCGCCAGCCATTGGGACTAGCCAACGGTTGAAGTGGGGAGTTGAGGGAGACGCCAAGAATTCTTTCCCCGTATCCCCATGTCCCCCCGTCCCCGCGTCTTCCTGAGTTTTGCCTAACTTGACTAAAACTACTTCGCAGGTGGCTTGGCGAATTATGGTGTCTACAACGTTGCCAAAAATCCTACCAGGGGTAGATGTGCTACCTTTCCATCCCATTAGGATTATGTCGATGTGTTCTTCGTTGATTGTTTCCAAAATTGCCTGAGCGACATCGTGGGTAACTCGAATTTGTGTATGCAGGGGAATTTGCCACTTTTTTGCTAAGACTTCTGCTTGTCGGAGCAGGCGGCGACTTTTTGTTGTTTTTACCTGTGCTTCAGATGGGGAAGTGTGACGTGACACTGGCATTACTTGGATGCACTCTATTTCATAATGGCGATCGCGGGCAATAGCTGTTGCCATTTGCAATAAAATAGCCGCAGTTTCGGGATTAGCTACTGGTACTAATAATCTCCCTCTACCAATGCTGGGCGATCGCGTTTGGTAAACTACATAAGAAGGTTCTCGTCGCAGTTTAGGTTTCCTGTCATCAGCATTTAGATGGACTGCTTCCGCTCGAATAATATCTGCACGAGTAATAATCCCAATCAGTTTTCGTCCATGTACCACTGGTAAGCGACTAATTTGATAGCGATCAAGTAAATACAGTACATTGCTCAAGGTGTGGATTGGTGTTACTGTCATTGGGACAGGCGTCATAATTTCTTTTAAATAAATATCATTGGCTAAATTGCGTTCGCGGATTTTCAGCAAATCAGTTTGCGTCACAATTCCTACCAATTTACTATCCTCTACTACGGGAAAACCCCGGTGATGGGAACGAGCAAAAGCTTGCATTGCTTCTTCCAAGCTCATCTCTGCATCCAGAGTTTCCACCCGTTCTTGCATCACATCTTTGGCAGTTAACTTAGTTAATGCTCCCTCCACAGCAACTTGTTTGGTGAGAGTAATACCTTTCAATTCCAAAAGTTTTTCATAAAGCGAACCAGGCACCGCCTTCTCCGCAACCAAGTAAGCTGCTACACAAACAATCATTAAAGGTAGTACCAGATTGAAATCCGTAGTCATCTCAAACACAATCACAATTGCTGTGATTGGCACCTTGGAGACAGCGCTAAAAAATCCACCCATTCCCGCTAAGGCATAAGTAGTCGGCGAACCTTCTCCTGTGATGTAGAACTCAGATATACCGATAATGTGTCCTAAACAAGAACCCAAAATTAAACTAGGAGCGAATAAACCCCCTGGCGCTCCCGAACCAAATGCTACTAGTGTGAGGATGAACTGCGCCCCAAAAGCGATCGCTGCTACAGTAGGATGGGCTACTCCAGTAATTACATATTCTCTTAACCCCGTATTATCACGGAATGATGGGGGAAGCATTGCCACCACAACACCAGAAATAAATCCAGCCAAAGCCACCCGCAGGGGTAAGCTGATATGTAATCGTTGATAACATTTAATACTAAATATTATTCCCCGATTAAATAATGCACCCAGTAGGCCGGACAAAATACCCAATACGAGGAAAAAAGGAATTTCGGGGATAGAGAATTGGCTAGAAGATTGAACTAATTGCAGGTTCAGGTCTAAACTACCACCACCTAAAAGCCGGGATATTACCCCACCAATAAACGAAGCAATAATCGCAGTTCCCAAAGTTAGTCCCGATAAATCGTGGAGTAACTCTTCCACGATAAATAATACACCTGCGATCGGGGCATTAAAAGCAGCTGCCAAACCTGCACCCGCGCCCGCTGCAATCATTTGCCGCCGATGATCTGGAGAAGTGGGAACCCAGCGACTCATCCCTGCTGCCAAACCTGCCCCCACTTGGACAGTGGGGCCTTGGCGTCCCAGAGTCATGCCCGAACCGATGGTAATCATGGCACTGAGTAACTTCACACCAGCCACACGCCAAGATAACCTAATCGGTACATTAGCTAAAGTTGCTTTTACTTGGGGAATACCACTACCAGAAGCCTCTGGTGCCAACCTTTCCACCAAAGTGCCAGCCACAAACCCCATAACAAGACCAACTATCGGGAGTGACAGCCATACAGGTAAAAGACTAGTACTCTGAACTCGCCACGTCCCCAGCCATCCCGAACCGACTTTCAGCAACACCGCAGATAGAGCAGCAACCAAACCTATAACACAAGCTTCGGCGATCGCTAAACCTCTTCTAGGCTGCCACCAACTGCGAAAGCGCTGATTCAGAATTGGAAGAGACATAATTTTTGGGGATTAGGGATTAGGATTGGGGATTGGGGCATGGGACATAGGGCATTGGGAATAGCGAATGAGTCTTTGATACTCGTGAATGAGTCTTTGATACTCGTGAATGAGTCTTTGATGCTCGTGAATGAGTCTTTGATACTCGTGAATGAGTCTTTGATGCTCGTGAATGAGTCTTTGATGCTCGTGAATAAGTCTTTGAACTCCGTTAATGAGTCTTTGATACTCGTGAATGAGTCTTTGAACTCCACTCTCTAGCTCAATGTCCAATGCTCCATGTCCAATGCCCCAATCCCCATTTAATTACTTCTCCCCGTTGTGGATAGCCCTTCGACTATAAGAGATGGAGTATAACAAGAACCATTCCAATCAGCATCGTTGCCGAGTGTAACTAATTGCTTGAGAGCTGCGTAGACATTACCTGCAACCATCGTATCCTTAACGCGTCCAATTACATGGCCATTTTGTACGCGGTAGCCTAAATCAACGTTAATCGAAAAATCTCCAGAAATACTGCCGCCATTACCCAGCATTTGATCGACAATTAAGCCATTATCCAGGTGTCCAATCAACTGTTGTAGCGATAACGATCCTGGCTGGATGAGAAAATTAAATAAACCAGGGGTGGGATAGCTGCCTAAACTGGGGCGAAAACCATTTCCAGTAGTATTAGTACTGAGTTGGCGGCCGGTGGTGCGATCGCCATAGAAATGCTCTAAAGTTCCGTTTTGGATAAATACTAAAAATTGAGTCGGAGTACCTTCATCATCAAAAGGGCAACTGTAAGGGCCGGCTTGGGGATCTTGGTAGAGAGTGAGGCTAGATGCCATGACTTGGCTACCCAGGCGTTCTGCCCAAGGGGAAGCTGCTTCTAAAACTAGCTTGCCATTCAAAGCTGCTTGCACAGTACCCCAAAGCATATCGGCGGCTTTAGAAGTAAACAAAATCGGGACGCGGCCATTGGGAGATGAAACATTTTCTCTTGCCCAAATTAACCGCTGTAAAATTTGGTTAGCTAATTTGTCTGGGTGGAGTTCGCCCCGCTGGGTTTGACCATCGGAAACACTCAAAAAATCATCGCCGCGCACCCATTCTGCCGATATGTAGCAACTGAGGGTAGTATCGGTGTAGTGGCAATCTAAACCTTTAGTATTGACTAGTCTAGTGGTTTCAACATCACATTCCCAGTCGCCATTGCAGACAACATCTGGATAGGCATCGCGGATGAGTGCGATCGCTTCCTTGCCCCAGTCTACCAAAACCTCTATCGGCACACTTTCCCCTAAATCTGGGTAAGATGGCTGAAAATTAGAGCCTAATTCCACTGGTTCCGACTGATTAAGTTGACTTAAAGCCAAAGCTTTTTCCACCATCACTGGGGCTGGGACAGAGCCGTAAGCCACCGTCAGTCCTGGACGCCCATTTCGCCAAAGCCGCAGGGCTGTACCTTCAGATTGGCTGGTTTCTAGCTGCTTGAGTCGGTTGGCCTCAAAAAACACTGGACGAGAAAGCGAGTGCGACTGATACACCTCAGCTGCTTCTGCTCCAGATTTTATGGCTAGTTCCAGCAGTTCTTCTGCTAGTGTATCTTTTGACAAATTTTCAGAACCCATGACCCTTAGTGAATTGTGGATTTTGAACCGCATATCAACGCCAACAGACGCAGATAATTATCCAAAAAATCATCAGCGCGTCTTTGTAATTGGAATTTTCAACCACAGATCAACGCTGACGGACGCAGATAATTATCCCAAATCATTGTCATGTCTCAACGTTTCTTAGGCGATCGCAATTTTTGGTCATTTGTCATTTGTCATTTGT
The DNA here is from genome assembly GCF_963920935.1 of Nostoc sp. CCY 9925. Lineage (NCBI taxonomy): Bacteria > Bacillati > Cyanobacteriota > Cyanophyceae > Nostocales > Nostocaceae > Nostoc > Nostoc sp. CCY 9925. The sequence continues at coordinate 4,945 of NZ_CAWUDO010000181.1, forward strand.
CATTAGGGAGCCACTGCGTTGGGCGGCTTTGCCGACTTGAAGCAAGTGGCGTCATGGGGAAGAGGGGCAGTTCTTGAAGGGGGGCAAGGGGGAGAATGAAAAATTTCCTCTTTCCCCTCTGCTCCCTGCTCCCCATCTCCCCATTTTCAAAGATTAACCTCTTGCAACAGCCAAAAACCAGCAAATGATTCCGCTTGCGGATCGGACTGTACACCCAGAAAATGCACACCATTAGCTTTTTGCTTAGCTTCTTCAAAACCTTTGGCTTCTGCTAAAGTTTGAGATTTTTTGATATTTGCCACAATCCAGCTTTCAGTAACACCAGTTTCTAAAAGCAATTTTGTCTCTTCGGTGGTGTCAACTTTCAAAAAAGCCAACTCCAAACCAGACATCCAGCCCGCCAAAGGCAAGGCTCTAGATGAGAAAATCAAAACACCAGGAATACGAGTTTCAGATGATACTTGCGCCAACTCTAGCGGGAAAGCTTCACCAAAGCCAATTTCCCACTCTGACATCTCTGCCAGATCCCCGGCTGGTAAGCTCACAAATACCCACTGCTGTCCTTCCAAAGCATCTGGTAAACGTTGCGGCAAAGGTTTCTCCAAACGGACTGAGGGATTAGTTCCCCCTTGATACCCTGGTTCTTGAGGATATACTTCCTGCATCCGCTGTTCTAACCATTGGTTGAGAATCAAAGTACGGCGGCTGGGCTGCGCGGGAATCCCCAAGTCTTGGCAAGCTTTCGTAATCATATTATTCATTTGGCGGCGGAAAAAGCGAATTTTAATTGGCGCTTTTCCAGCTTGGCTAATAGCCTCCTCCAATGCAGTCCGCAACCAGCCCGAATTTACCTGGGTACTGGGACAATATTGAGCATAGCGAAACAAAGAATCTGCTGTTGTGTTGGTATCCAAAGGACTTTCACAGACTAAGACTTCCCAAACTTTTTTTTGGTTGGCGTCTAAAATCGGACGAGAGTAAAAATCGATTTCCCAAATACTGCCCATGTTTTACGGTGAAAATCTGGTTGTTATGTTTTCCTAATATCTCGATCATACGAGTGTTAGGGCAGCATGGGGAATAAGGGAGTGGGGAGTGTGGGGAGTGTGGGAGGTGTGGGGAGTGTGGGAGTGTGGGGAGACATAACATGAAACTTTTGAAACTTTGAGCTTCGTCGTAGAATAGACCTCTTACATAAATATTTTTTGTCTCACGCAGAGGCGCACAGAGAAGTCGGAGCGGCGGCTTCCGCCGTAGACGCCTAAAGGGTAGCTTGCGGCAGGCATCTGAACTTCGGTGGGTGCAGAGAAGAGAACGCAAAGTAAGACTTTTGCAACAGACTCCATGAACACGGTGAGCGCAAAGCGCACGCTACGCGAGCACAACGAAGGAATGAAAATATTTCTTCACCAGTCCCCAGTCCCCAATCCCCAGTCCCTATTTTCAAGGCAGGTCTATTTACTACGGTTAATCCAAACGGCTCTCAAACCAGCAGCTTTGGCTCCGTAATAATCTTCGGCAATGCTATCGCCAACATGCCATGCTGCCTCTGGAGAACATTTATGTTTGTTTAAGGCAATGGCAAAAATTTGAGGATCGGGTTTTGCTGCACGTACCTGGGTAGAAATAGTAATAGAACTAAAAAACTCTCTCAATCCCAAACTTTGCAATACTGAGTAAATCCGGGAATCAAAATTAGACAGCACTCCTAAAGTAATTCCCAACTGTCGCCAATTGATTAAAGCTGGTAGGACATCGGGATAGATAAACCACGGTTCGCCAGTACCAAAGTGAATATAAAGTTCGCTAAAAAAAGCTGAAAAGTCAGAAAATTGCTTGAGAACACCTGCATTTTCAAAAGTGTTCAGGGCAATTATCCGCCACCAATCAAACTCACGCTGGGGGATATCTTGCAGCTCTGCATCTGGAAATATGGGTGGTGGCGATGCTTTAAAGCTTTGGATGAAAGCTGTATTTAATGTCTCGGCGGAAACTGTAACGCCGAACTCCTGGGCTATCTGACTATAAACTTCACCCACACTGCCTTTAACGTCGAAGAGTGTGCCCACAGCATCTAAAAAAATAACTTTCGGTTGTTCCATAATGGGGACTAGGGACTGGGGACTGGGGACTGGGGACTGGGGAATGGGGAATGGGGAATGCCGAATTAAGAGCAGAGGGAAGGTGACAGTAAGTGTTTCCACTGTGCCCCATCACCTCTGCCCCGTAACTCTTCCCAATACCTAGTACCCAGTACCCAGTCCCTATTTCCCTATTTAGAAAGTGTTTCTATAATAGGACGGACTAGCCAATTAAAACCAACTTTAAGCTGATGGTCTAAAGTTGGCAACCTGTATAAATAAGCAAGACGACGACCGATGTATCCCAAACGCCCTTCTAGTTTGATTCCTAAGCCAGCGAGGGTAGCGTTGTCTTTCCCCAATGCCATCATTTCTCCTAACTGTTGATAGCGGAAGGGAAGTAGGGGACGATTGGTAAGAGAAGCCCAAATATTCCAAGCAGCGTAATCAGCTTGTTGGAAGGCTGCTTGGGCGGTGGCGGGGACTTGTTGCCCTTCTACATCATGACAGTCTGCTAAGTCTCCCAAGGCAAAGATTTCTGGATGCTCGAAGACTTGCAGATTAGATGTAGTGCTGATTTGACCGCGCTGATTTTGCTTGAGGGGAAGCGATTTCACTACTGGTGCAACTCGTGTTCCCACTGTCCAAATTACTAATTCGACGGGAATTGTGTCTACCTGATTTTTATACTCTAGGGAGATGGTATCTTGGTCGATTGATTCGACTTTGGTTTCTAAATCGAGAAACACACCACGGGCTTCTAAAGCTTTTTTGGCTGCTTCACGGTTAAATTCTGGGGAAGTTCGCAAGATTTGGTCGGCGATTTCAACAATCCGAAAGCGTCCTCTTTCACCTAGTCTATCGGCTAGCTTACAAGCTAACTCTACGCCACTGTAACCAGCCCCAACGATCGCTACTCGAATTTTATCAGCATCGGATTCTTCTAAAAATCGCAGGCGTTCTTCTAAACGATAGGCGTCGGAGATTGTCCGGAATGTGTAGGCGTAGGCTGCTGCACCTGGTACTAAATCTAGCGGTGTCTCTCCTCCTAGCGCCAATACTAATCGGTCGTAAGGGATTTGCGGCCCTTCGTGTAAGTTGACCCGTTGTTGGTCGATGTCAATTCCAGATACTACTCCTTGATAAAAACGTACCCCTGTACCTTGTAAAAGTTCTTCAAATGGTGGGGCAATTTCCCAGGTTTGCAGTTCGCCAGTGAGTAATTCGTAGAGGAAGGGAGAAAATAGAAAGCGATCGCTTTGATCTACTAAAACAATTTCGGGTTTTTGTGTAGATTCCCAAGGTAACTGGCTTAAACGCAAGGCTGTGTAGAGACCACCAAAGCCTCCACCAAGGATGCAGATTCTAGAAGTTTGTTGAGTCATCGATTCTATGGGACGGTCAATACTAGGAGGGCAACTAACTTAAGTGTAATGATTTCTTTGCCGCGATCGCCATCAGCCAACAATCCAAGTATTCACCTTCATGGAGTTCATGAGCAGGCAATAACTTTATTTTTACAAAACCAGATTTCTCATAGCAGCGAATAGCACGAGGATTATCAACGTGCGGGTCGATGACAATTTTCTTTGCTTGTACTTGTTCAAAAAGATAGTTAATAACTACTGACAGGATTTTTGTCCCAATTCCTTGATTCCAATAATCGGTTTCGCCTATAAATAAGTCAATTGCATAAACATTATCAGTTTCATCAAGACAGTACAATTGTCGATCTGTTTTTAATAAGTCATTGACTGCACAATAAGTAAGTCGGCACGAAAAAACCAAACTATGTAAAGATAAATAAATACGGAGAA